>JAGQIT010000464.1 GCA_020431135.1 Myxococcales bacterium
GAGAACGACCGCGGCGCCCGCCTCGTGGTGTCGCGTTGGTTCGGACGATCCTCTCACGAGCACGAGGTCCGCGCGTAATCCGAGAACGACCGCGGCGCCCGCCTCGTGGAGGGGGACGCCGCGCCGGCTCGGTGGGTCCTCGCTAGCCGAGGATGTCGTTGGCGATCGTCACGTAGAGGATCAGGCCGAGGAGGGCGAGCATGCCGATGCCGTGGATCATCTCCTCGACGCGGCGGTTCGCCGGGCGCCGGGCGATCAGCTCGTAGAAGAGGAAGACGAGGCGGCCGCCGTCGAGGGCGGGCAGCGGCAGGAGGTTGAAGAGGCCGAGGAGCGTCGAGATCCCGGCGGCGAAGAAGAAGAGGTCGATCACCCCCTTCTCGGCCGACCTGGCGATCTCCTTGACGATCCCGACCGGGCCCGAGACCTTGGCGTCGATCTTGCCGGTGATCAGGTAGTAGAGGCCCTTGAGCTGCTTTTGCGTGATGACGAAGGGCTGGAGCACGGCCATCTTCGCCGAGTGGCCGAAGGAGGCCGGGCGGTGGACGACCTCGCCCTCGACGAGGCCGACGCCCATCAGGCCGGCGTCGGAGATCGGCACGTCGAGGGTGAGCTCGGCCTCGTCGCGGCGGACGACGATCGGCACGGTCTCGCCCTTGTGGTTCGAGGTCGCCGCCGTGACCTTGTCGTAGGGCTGGTCGCCGGTGACCGCGTCGCCGGCGATCGTCACGAGCTCGTCGCCGGCGAGGAGCCCGGCGGAGATCGCCGTCTCGGCCTGGACCTCGCTGATCTCCATCGACCGGACGTCGCGGTTGCCGGCGACGGCGAGGACGCTGAAGATGATCAGCGACGCGGTCACGTAGTTGGCGATCGGTCCGCCGGCGATCGTCAGCATCCGCGCCCACAGCGGGCGGTTGCGGAAGAGGGTCGGGTCGTTGTCCGGCGGCGGGCCGCCGACGCCCGGCCCCGGCTCGTCCTCGGGCTCCATGCCGACGATGTGGACATAGGCGCCGAAGGGGATCGCCGAGAGGACGAATTCGGTCCCCTTGTAGGTGAAGAGGCGGGCGACGACGGGACCGATCCCCAGGACGCTGAAGCGGTCGACCTTCATCCCGGTCGAGACGGCGCAGATGTAGTGGCCGAACTCATGGATGATGATCAGGACCGAGATCGTGATGATTGCGGTGAGGATCTCCGTAAAACCCACGGCGCGGACTATAGCAGCCGACCCCTGAGGAGGCCGGTGAATGGCGTGATCAGGGGTCGCGTGGGGCGGGGGCTGTGGCAAACGCAGGCGTCGCGGCTCGGCGGCCTCGCGGGTGGGCGAGGGGTCGTGCGCCGCGAGGTCGCTCGGGGCGGCGCACGGCCGCGCCGGTGAGCCGCTTCACGGCGCGCGGGACCTCGAGTGCGTCGGGCTGCGGCGTTGTCGCGGTCGACCGCGCGGGGGGGCGCTGGACGCTAGCGCGAGCGATCGGAGCGGCGCTCGCGGAGGTTGAGGCTGATGCCGCTGAGGCGGCGGCGGACGAAGTGGAGGGCGCGCTCTGCGCAGCCGCGGCTCGGCGCCGGGCGCCACGCGGCCCGCCGTGACTCGCGCCCCAGGCCGCGCTCGATCGCCCGCTGGGCGCTGACGAGGCCGCCGCGGAGCTCGTAGAGATGGGCCGCGCCGACGCCGGCTTCGACCGCGAGGACCTCCCCGGGGACGATCGCCGCCGGGTGCCCGTGGTCGCGGAGCTGGACGACGGCCCAGCGCATGAGCTCGGCGCTGACCGGGTGATCGACGATCAACCACCGGCGCCCGCGGGCGACGCGGGTGCCTTGCATCACGCCGCTGCCGCGGCTGAGATCCTGGAGCGTCCGCAGCTCGGGGACGCGGGCGTGGAGGATGCTGAGAACGGCGAGGGTGTTGTCGCCGGAGCGCTCGTCGAGGGCGAGGATCTCGAAGCCGCCGCCGTTGGCGAGCGACGCCCCGATCTCCTGCGCGTCGCGGACCATGCCGGCGACGGCCGGCTCGATGTCGCGGAGAACGAGGAGGATCGAGAGGTCGTGGGTCATGGGGCGCGGGGGCTCCCTAGAATAACGCAGTAAAGCGCGATACGCCGCGGCTGCGGACGCGGACCCGCGGGGAGGCGGCGCCGCGTCTGCGTCCGCGGCGATCGGCCGTCGGGCCTCGCGCGCTGCGCGCGAGTTGGGCGGGCATTTTCTCCCACTTCTCCCGCAACGGCCGACGCGCGCGACCGAACTAGGGAGGCACGCGCGCGTCCGAATCTGGTAAGACGATGCGCCCAGCCGCCCCGGGCGTCCCCGCGCGCTCCGAGACGGCGACTCGCGCCTCGGGCGGGCTCGCCCGGCGCGGCAATGTTCTCACCAGCGAAGGCGAAGGAGAGCCCCGATGGCAGGCGGCGTCAACAAAGCGATCATTATCGGCAACCTCGGACGTGACCCGGAGCTCCGCTACACCCAGGGCGGGCAGCCCGTCTGCCGGCTCGCGGTGGCGACCTCTCGGCGCTTCATGAACAAGCGCTCCAACGAGATGGTCGAGGAGACCGAGTGGCACCGGATCACGGTCTGGGGCAAGCAGGCCGAGCACTGCAACACCTATCTGACCAAGGGCCGGCAGGTCTACGTCGAGGGTCGGCTGAAGACGAGCTCCTACGAGAAGGAGGGTCAGCGCCACTACTCGACCGAGATCATCGCCGACACCGTCCAGTTCCTCAGCAGCGGCAACGGTGCTGGCGGAGGCGGCGGAGGCGGCGGCTACGGCGGCGGCGGCGGTGACTACGGCGGCGGCGGCGGTGGCGGAAGCTATGGTGGCGGCGGTGGTGGCTACGGCGGCGGCGGCAGTGGCGGTGGCTACAGCGGCGGCGGCGGTGGCGGTCGCGGCGGTCGCTCCGGCGGCAATGGCG
>JAGQIT010000465.1 GCA_020431135.1 Myxococcales bacterium
TCGCCGCGCCGCCGTCCGCTCCGGCACCCGCACGAAGAGCGCCAGGTGCAGCAGCATCAGCGCGTGGAAGAGGAGCGAGATCCGGATCGTCAGGAGCAGCGACAGGTGGAGCGCGACGACCCCGAGGATCGCCCACCGCCGCGTCCGCTCCGACCACAGACCCACGGCGATGAAGACCTCGCCGAGGATCGTCGCCCAGGCGAAGAGGAGGGCGAGCGCCGCCGGCACCTCGACGTCGGTCGAGACGATGAGCCCGCCGTAGTCCGGCGAGCGGAGGACGTAGACGATCGCCGCGCCGCCCCACCACACCGGGCTGCACAGCTTCGCCAGGCCGGCGAAGAGGTACACCGACGCGTACTGGAGCTTGAGCATCCGCGCGCCCCAGCCGGTCGCTCGACCGCCGTCCGCCTCCGCCCGACCGTAGGCGCAGCTCAGGAGGAACCACTGGATCAACGCCAGCGCCGCGTAGGCCCGCGGCGGGCTCGTCTCGAAGGACGCGACCGCCCCGAAGAGCAGGGCGACGAGGAGGCTCGCCGCGCGGGCGCGCCGGCACCAGGGACCGACCAGCGCGGCGACGATGAGGGCGATCATCAGCGCCAGGAGCAGCTCGGGCGGCGGCGGGCCGACGTCGAACCACCGGCGGATCGGCGCGTCGTTGAGGACGTCGCGCCCGTAGAGCTCCTCGACGTAGGGCAGGCGGAGGGCGACGTAGACCGCCGTCCACGCGCCGAGGAGCCGGCGAAAGCGATCGACGGGCGCGGCCGGCGAGGGCGCCGTGAAGGCGCGGACCCACCGCTCCAGCGCGGGCTCCGGAGGAGGCGCCTCCGAGGCGGCGCCGCTCATCGCGGGCGGCTCTCCGCGGGCGTCGGGAAGCGGCCGAGCTCGCGCTGGCGGACGCGGCCGTCGACGATCCGCCGGTTGCGGCGGATGAGGACGACCTCCTCCACGGGCTGCCCCGCGCGCTCCATCCTCGCGGCGAGCCACTCCGCGAAGGCCCGCCGCTCGTCGTCGTGGCCGGGCAGGAGGAGGAAGCGCGAGGTCGCGTAGACCCGCTGCTCGGTCGCCCCGCGGGCGAAGCGGAAGTGGTCGCGCAGCGGGATCTCGACGGACTCGCCGGCGGCGGTGCGACCGACGGCGAGGATCTCGGTGGTCGTCGTCCGCGGATTTGAGAACATGTTCCAGGGCAGACGCCGCGACACCGACTCCGCCCCGGGCAAGAGCGCGCGAAACACCCACAGCAGGTGCAGCGCCAGCCAGATCGAGAGAACGACGAGGCCCCAGCGCCGGCCCGCGCTGAGGGGTGCGGACGCCGAAGCCCCGCGCCACTCCGCCGGGCCGTCGCAGCGCGCCGGCGGCTGACGGAACCCGTCCTTTAGGACACCGTCACCGCTGCCTTCTGCGTTTGGAACCGTCGCCGACAACTCAGGAGAGCGCCCGAAGAGAGGCGCGCCCGGAGGGACCTCGCCCATACTCTGCGAGCCGCGTCGTGAGCGTGTCAAGGCGCGCGCAGAGCTGACGTAAGGGGCGATGTGACGGCAGATGCCCGCGCCCGTCGGCTCGGCGTCGCGGCCCCTCGCCGACTGAGGGTCGCCGACGCCGAGCGCTCAGCGCGTCCGTGAAGAGGCCGCTAGCGGCCGCGGCGGCCGGCGAGGAGCCAGGCCATCAGGGCACCGCCGAGGAAGCCGAAGAGATGCCCCTCCCACGAGATCCCGAGCTGCCCGGGGAGGACGCCGAAGATCATCCCGCCGTAGAGGAGGCCGACGACGATCGACAGGAAGATCGCGCCGAAGCTGCGCTCGAAGAGCCCGGCGAAGAGGAGGTAGCCGAAGTAGGCGAAGACCACCCCGCTCGCGCCGATGTGCACCGAGTCCGCCTGGCCGAAGGTCCACATCCCGAGGCCGCCGAGGAGGACGCCCGCGAGGGTGACGGCGATCCAGCGGCGGAGGCCGCGGGCGACGACGAGCCAGCCGAGGCCGACGAGGCCGACGGAGTTCGACAGCAGGTGCTCAAAGCTGCCGTGGAGGAAGGGGTGGGTGAGGACGCCGACGAGGCCGCTCGGCTCGCGCGGGTGGACGCCGTAGGCGTCGAGCGCCCCGTGGAAGGCGAGCTGATCGACGAGCTCGGTCGCCCAGAGGATCGCCAGCGTGACGCCGATGACCCTCCAGGACAGGCGCCACTCGCGCCCAATCGCCTCGCCCTCGTCGCTTCGCATGGTCCGCAGTGTAGTACCGCGAAGCGGGGGAGGCACGTCGGCCGCTAGGCCCCGCTCGTCGCCGAGCCGACGAGGCCGCGGAGGCGATCGACGTCCGGCGACTCGGCCCGCCAGCGTTGCCAGCGCTCGCGCCACGGCGCGGCGACCCGCGGGGCGTCGGGGCGCAGGGTCTCGCCGGCGATCGGCGCGAGGAGGGCCGCGTCGGCGGCGAGCTCCTGGACGTGGATGATCGGCTCGTCCCAGGCGTGGAGCGCGAGGTTGAAGGTGCCCCAATGGACAGGCAGGAGCGCGCGGGCGCCGAGGAGCCGGAACATCCGCACGGCCTGCTGCGGCCCGAGGTGGATGTGCCCCCACGACGGGTGCCAGGCGCCGGTCTCGATCATCGCCAGGTCGAAGGGGCCGAGGCGGCGGGCGATCTCCCGGACCCCGGCGTCGAAGGGGCCCGTGTCGCCGCTGAACCACGCGCGGTGGCGCGGGCCGACGAACGCCCACGACGCCCACAGCGTGCGGTTGCTGCCGAGGGCGCTGCGCCCGGAGAAGTGGCGCGCCGGCGCGGCGTGGAGCTCGACGCCGGCGACCTCGATCCGCTCCCACCAGTCGAGCTCGACGATCTGCGCCGGCGCGATGCCCCAGCGCGTGAGGTGATCGCCGACGCCGAGCGGGACGTAGAAGGTCTCGCCGCGGGCCGCGAGGCGGAGGACCGCCGCCCGGTCGAGGTGGTCGTAGTGATCGTGCGAGAGGACGACGCCGTCGAGCGGCGGGAGCTCGTCGAGGCCCAGCGGCGGCGCGTGGAAGCGCGCGGGGCCGAGCCACTGCAGCGGCGACGCCCGCCGCGAGAACACCGGGTCGGTGAGGAAGAGGGCGCCGTCGATGGCGACGAGCATCGTGCTGTGGCCGAGCCAGGTGACGCGGAGGCCGGGCTGGCGCGCGGCGATCGCCGCGACGTCGGGGGCGACGATCGGCGGCGCCTCGCGGGGGACCCGCTCGACGCCGCTTTGGAAGTACTCGAGGGAGGTCCGCAGCATCTTCCCGAGGTCGCCGGTCGGCGGCGTCGGCTCGATGTTCTGGACGATCCCGCCCTTGAAGTTCGTGGATCCTTGGATCCGCTCGGCCCTCAGCCCCCTCGCCGCTTCGCTCGCGTCCATGTTCGCGCTCCTTGCCAGAAACTTTACTTAACCGTAAAGTAAACTGGATGTCGGGCCCGTCAAGCGGCGAAGGCAAGCGATCGCGGAGAAAAGAGCGGACCCGCCGGGCGATCCTCGACGCCGCGGC
>JAGQIT010000466.1 GCA_020431135.1 Myxococcales bacterium
TTCTCGCTCCTGGTCTCGGTGCTGGCGATCCCGAGCTTCTCGGCCCGCCTCCTGCGCCCGCGCAAGGACGCGGACGACGGAGGCTCGGATGCGAAGGCGAAGCCGGCGGGCGCGGCCGTCCGCATGGGCGCGGCGATCCGCGACGCCATCGGTCGCCAGGTCGCCTTCGTCTCGGCCAGCGCCCCGCGGGCGCTCGTCGTCGTCCTCGGCGGCGTCGGCCTCTCGGCGCTCGCGGCCTGGACCTTGATGCCGCCGATGGAGTACCTGCCGACCGGCAACCGCAACCTCGTCTTCGGCATCCTCGTGCCGCCGCCCGGCTACTCGGTCGACGAGATGGAGCGGATCGGCACCGACATCCAGGCGCAGGTCGCCGCGCACACGATGGTCGACAAGGACGGCGTCCCGTCGATCGAGCGCTCGTTCTTCGTCGGCGATCCGAACCAGGTCTTCATGGGCGCGGTGGCCACGGATCCCGAGCGCATCGGCGAGGTCCTCGGCTACTACCGCGAGATCGAGGCCGGCGTCCCCGGGGTCTTCGCGGTCGCCACCCAGGCGTCGCTCTTCGGCCGCAGCGTCGGCGGCGGGCGGGCGGTCGAGGTCGAGATCGCCGGCGCCGATCTGGCGGACCTCGTCGGCTTCGGCGGCGGCCTCCTCGGGGCGATCCGCGCGGCGATCCCCGGCGCCCAGGTGCGGCCGATCCCGTCGCTCGACCTCGGCGCGCCGGAGCTGCGGATCATCCCGCGCCGCGACGACGCCGCGGCCCTCGGGATCAGCGGCGGCGAGCTCGGCCTCGTCGTCGACGCGATGGTCGACGGGGCGATCATCGGCGAGTTCGGCCAGGACGGCCAGCCCAAGGTCGACGTCGCCCTCCGGGCCGTGCGCCCGAGCGACGCCGATCGCCTCGCGGTCGTCGATCCCTCCGAGCTCAAGACCGCCCCGGTCGCGGCGCCGGGCGGCGCCGTCGTCCCCCTGTCGAGCCTGGCGACGATCGAGGAGGAGCCGGGCCCGTCGCTGATCCAGCGGATCGAGCGGCGGCGGGCGATCACCCTCCAGGTGTCGCCGCCGGAGTCGCTCGCCCTCGAGGACGCGATGGATCTGATCCGCGACGACGTCGTCGGCGGGATGCGGGCGCGCGGCGAGGTCCCGGAGGGCATCGACGTCACCCTCAGCGGCACCGCCGGTCAGCTCGAGGGCGCCAAGGAGCGCTTCGGCGAGGTCCTCCTCCTGGCGATCGTCATCTCCTACCTCCTGCTCGCGGCGCTCTTCGAGGACTTCATCGCGCCGATCGCCGTCCTCGTCACGGTGCCGCTGGCGGCCGCCGGCGGGGTTCTCGGGCTCCGCCTCGTCGACGCCTACCTCGGGCCGCAGCCCCTCGACATGATGACGGCGCTCGGCTTCCTCATCCTCCTCGGGGTCGTCGTCAACAACGCGATCCTCGTGGTCGACGGCGCCCTCGCCCGCCTGCGCGCCGGGGACAGGCTCGCCGACGCGGTGCCGGCGGCCGTCGCCGCCCGCGTCCGGCCGATCTTCATGAGCTCGCTGACCTCGCTCGCCGGCCTCCTGCCGCTCGTCCTCTTCCCGGGCTCGGGCTCGGAGCTCTACCGGGGCGTCGGCGCGGTCGTTCTCGGCGGCCTCGCCCTGTCGACGGTCCTCACGCTCTACCTGACCTCGAGCCTCTTCACGCTCCTCTGGCGCGCCCGCGGCTACCGCTGACGGCGGCGGCGCGCGGAGGCGAGGAGCAGGGCGAGGCCGCCGAGGGCGAGCGTCGCGGAGAACCCCGACCCCGCGATCGCGCAGCCGATCGGCTCGGCGTGGGCCGGCGGCTCCGGGTCGCGCGGCGGCGGCGGGTCGATCCGCGGCGGCTCGGCGGGCGGCGGGTCGTCTGCGGCCGCCTCGACCGCGGACAGGAAGGGCGCGTCGACGTGCTCCTCCTTCGGCCCGCACTGGCGCCCCTCGCCCCAGTCGAAGTAGGCGCAGGTGACCTCGTACGTCGCCGTGTAGCGCTGCTCGGCGAGGACGAACTCGAGGTGCACGCGCTGGCGATCGGCCGACACGGTGACGGTCCGGGCGTCGATCCCCTGCGAGGTCGCGCCGCCGGTGTGGTCCTCCTTGAACGTGTAGCGGCCGGCGAGGATCGGCGTGTAGACGACCGGGTAGCCGCACGAGGTCTGGAGGACGCGGCTCGCGGAGGCCTCGATATACGCGGCTTGGGTGGCGCTCGGCTCGATCGCCTCCCGCGACGCGAACCACTTGGCGCCGGCGCTCCAGTCCCCCTCGTGCTCCCAGAGGAGGACGCTCTTGCCGCGCTCGCCGCTGTTGAGGAGCTGATCGAAGGCCGGGAGGCTCGCCGGCGCCTCGACCAACGCGCCGCGCTCGCGGACGTCGAGCCGGCGCAGCTCCATGTGCTCGTAGGCGTGGCTGATGCACGAGCGGCCGGCGGCGTCGCCCGAGGCCAGCGAGGCGATCGCGAGGGCGCAGGCGGCGAGGAGCATCGAGGCGCGCATCGACGGACCAATCCTAGCAGCCGGCGGCGAGGCTCACGGCGATCCGCAGATGCTTCGCGGTCTCGCCGGCGATCGCAGCGCCGCCCGGCGCAGCGGCGCTCGGTCGCGGCGCGCAGGCGCCCGTGACCCGCGCTACTCGTTGAGCGCACATCGACGAGCGCGCGTCGCAAGCGAACACGCGCCGCGCGGGAGCAGACGCGAGCGCGAGCTGCAGAGCGCCGTGCGTTCGTCGCACGGGAGCGGCGTCGATGCACCGCCTATGAGGTCCGCCGTCGCCTTCAGTCGCCGAGCTCGGCGATCCCCTGCGCGGTCGCCTCGAAGAACGCGAACGCGTCGGCGCCGGCGTCGACGTCGGCGAGGGCGCAGACCTCCGTCGCGCCGACCCGGTTGCGGTAGCGCCTGTGCATGTGCCCGCAGAGCACGAGCTGCGGCGCGAGGTGGTCCATCACCATCCGCGCGTAGTCGTTGCCGACGTCGTCGTAGCGCATGCTCCGGCGCTGGCGCTCGAAGTCGAGGGCGTCGGCGGCGGCGATCACCCCGGTCGGCCACTCGTGGACGACGAGAACGTCGGCGCGCGGCGCCTCGAGGAGCGCGAGGACCTCGCCCTCGGTGAAGCCGATGTACGCCTTGTTCGAGGTCCGGGCGATCGCGTCGATCGGCGGCCGCCCGGTGAGGAGCCCCGGGACGTGGATCCCCGAGAGGGCGGCGACGTCGAGGCCGGCGATCCGGTGGACGCCGACGCGGCCGAGGTACGTGCAGTTGCCGACGATCGCGTCGCCCGGGGCCAGGCGATCGAGGAGCCCGTAGGGCTCGTGGTTGCCGCCGACGAAGTAGATCGGCCAGGGGAAGCGGCGGCGGCCGGCGGCGTAGTTAGGGAAGTCGCCGAGGGCCCGGTAGCGCGAGGGCGCGGCCATCGTCGCCAGGTCGGCCTCGTCGCGGTGGGGCTCGAAGTCGCCGACCTGGAGGACGAAGTCGAGGCTCCGCCCGCGGCGGCGCTCCCACTTGCTGAGGGCGCGCACCATCGCGTCCATCCGCCCGTGGACGTCGCCGACGGCGGCGAAGCAGCGGGGCGCGGCGGTCGACATCCCGTCGATCCTAGCAGCCCGCGGCAGGAGCTCCGCGGGCGCTCGCGCGGCGCTCGTCGGCCCGGCTGCCGCGACAGAACGCTGGTGCACCGGACCTACCGGGCCGCGCCTCGAGTCTTGGCCGCGCGAGCGGAGCGGGGCCGGCTCGGGGGCGGAGGGGATCTTCGCCGCGTCAGCGGCGACCGGAGAGGGAGGCGGGTCGCGGGGAGGCGCGGCGATGGATCGTGTCCGGTCGCGCGGGGTTGCCGAACGCTCGCTGACGGCCGACCATCGCCGCGATGATCACCCACGTCGTTCTCTTCAAGTTCGCTGAGCGCGCCGACGCCGAGCGGGCC
>JAGQIT010000467.1 GCA_020431135.1 Myxococcales bacterium
CCTCATCGGCGTCGGCGTCGGCGTCGGCGCCTGCAACAGCGCGGCGGCGGAGCTCGACGCCGCCGCCCTCGACCTGCCGACGATCCAGCGCCCGGGCGCCGCGACCCAAGGCGCCGCCAAGGCCTTCCTCGGGCCCTTCGCGGGCGACGTCACGCTGACGGCGGCGAACGGCGCGTCCATCGACGCCGCCGCCGGAGCCCCGCTCCTCGGCGACGACCGGCTCCACGTCGCCGCCGGCGGCCTCGCGGTGGTGCTCTTCACCAACGGCAAGGTGCTGCGCGTCGAGGGGGAGTTCGACCAGGCGATCCGCGACCTGGCTGGCTTCGGCGATCCGCCCGGCGGCGCCGACCTCGAGGTCCAGCTCCGCGGCGCCCTGTCGAAGTCCGACCGCGAGCGCCTCGTCGCCTCGAGCGAGCGCATCGGCGGCTGGCAGCTCCGCCTCAAGGCGCTCGACGGCGTCGCTGCCGAGGAGGCCGACCTCGCCGCGGTCCCGATGAGCGAGCCCGCGAAGGACGACGCCGCGAAGACCGCCGCGGATCCGAAGCCCGAGCCGAAGGAGGAGGCGGACGAGGAGGGGCTCCCCGGCGCGGGCGGCGAGGAGAAAGAGCCCAAAGATCCCGTCGTCGGCGACGGCGGCGGCGACGGCCGCATCGGCGCGGGCGGCGGGGACACGAGCGCCGGCTACGGCGGCGTCAGCAAGCCCCCACCGCCCCAGCAGAGCAAGCGCCCGCCCCCCAGCACGGAGACCGCGTCGGCGCCGACCACCAAGAACTCCGAGTCCAGGCCCCTCGACGCCGGTCTCAGGGACGAGCAGGAGAAGACCGGAGAAGAGACCGGGAAGAAGTCGAAGTCGTCGCGGCCGCCGTGGAGCTTCTCCTCCGCGAAGTGGACGACCGGCGACGCGGTCGCCCTCCCGACCAAGCTCCGCGGCTCGATCATCAGCTGCCTCCGGACCCTCCAGGCCGACGACGCGACCGTCGACATCACGGTCGACGCGGGCACGATCAAGAAGCTCGAGATCCGCGGCGTGTCGACGCTCAAGTGCGTCGAGGAGTACGCGGGCTGGACCCTCACCGGCGTCTCGGGCAGCGGCACGATCCGCGCGATCTTCAGGCGGAAGTGAGCCCCGTGCCCGGCAGCCAGCGGCCCGACTCGCCTGCGCCCGTCCCTCGCAGCCCGTTCTCGTCGCGAGGAGCGGCCGCGTAGGCGCGGCGACGAGGAGCGGCGACGATGACCCTGCGGATCCCCGAGCGCGCGCTCCTCTTCGGCCTCCTCATCACCCTGCTGCTCACGCTCCTCGCCGGCCTCCACCGCCTCGGCGGCCGCCTCCAGCCGATCGAGAACCTCGAGCGCCTGAGCCTCGATCAGCGCTTCCGCCTCCGCGGCCCGCAGGCGCACGGCGACGCGGTCGCCCTCGTGGTGATCGACGACGAGACCGTCCGCCGCTACCCCGAGCTCGCTGAGCGCCGCGCCCCCTTCGCCGCGCTCCTCGAGGCGATCGCGGCCGACGACGCCGCGGTGATCGGCGTCGACGGGATCCTCGCCGACCCCGAGCATCTCCTCGGCGCCGCGCTCGAGGCCGACATCCGCGCCCACGTCGACGCCGCGCCGAGGAGCGACGCGCCGGCCGAGAGGCTCCTGCGCCGCGTCGCCGACGAGGTCTCCGGCGACCGCAAGCTCGAGGCGGCCCTGCGCGCGGTCGGCCGCGTCGTTCTCGGCTTCCACCTCGGCCGCCGCGGCGAGCCGCTCGGCGCCGATCCGGCGCTCCGCAAGGGCCGCTACGACCAGTCGATCCTCGGCCCGCAGCCGCCGCCCGCCGCCGACCGCGGCCTCGTCTCGCTGCCGACCCTCAACGACGCCGCCCTCGCCCTCGGCTCGATCACCCTCGTCGAGGATCAGGACCAGGCGGTCCGCGAGCTCGGCTTCGCCCGCAGCCACGACGGGGCGATCTACGCCCCGCTCGTCGTCCCCCTCCTCGCCGCCTACGACGGCGCCGGCCCGGGCGCGCTCGCCTACCGCGGCGACACCCAGACCGCGCGGATCGGCGGGCGCACGATCGACCTGGCGGACGACCGCCTGATCCTCAACTTCCGCGGCCCCGACGCGACCTTCCCGACCTACAGCGCCGCCGACGTTCTCGACGACGCGATCGCCGACGCGCTCGCCGGCAAGATCGTCATCGTCGGCATCACCTACCTCGGCAACGATCGCATCCGCTCGCCCTTCGCCCCGCGCCTCCCGGCCCTCGAGGTCCACGCGACGGCGATCGACAACGTCCTCGCCGGCGACCCGATCGAGCGGGCCTCGCCGCTCTTCGACGTGCTCCTGTGCGCGCTCGCGGGGCTCCTGACCACGCTCCTCTTCAGCCGCCGCCTCGACGGCTCGCCGGCGCTGCGCTTCGGCGGCCTCGGCCTCCTCGCCGTCGCCCAGCTCGTCGCGGCCTACGTCGCCTTCGCGGCCGCCGACCTGTGGATCGGCGTCGTCTGGCCGATGGCGGCGATCGTGATCATCGGCGGCGTCGGTCTCGGTGCGGCCTACGCCGGCGAGGCCCGCCAGCGCCGCTGGCTCCGCCGCTCCTTCAGCCAGTACCTCGGCGACGAGACCCTCGGCGAGCTCCTCGCCGACCCGAGCGCCGTCGGCCTCGGCGGCGCGCGCCGGCGCCTGTCGATCCTCTTCTCAGACATCCGCGACTTCACGTCGATCTCCGAGAGCCTGTCGCCGGAGGAGCTCGTCGACCTCCTCAACACCTTCTTGACGCCGATGAGCCAGGCCGTCCTCCACCGCGGCGGCTACCTCGACAAGTACATCGGCGACGCGGTGATGGCCGTCTTCGGCGCGCCCGTGCGCCACGACGACCACGCCGCGCGGGCGCTGAACACCGCGATCGCCATGCAGCGCGCGCTCGACGAGCTCAACCCCGGCCTCGCCTCGCGCGGCCTTCGGCCCCTCGAGGTCGGCGTCGGCGTCAACACGGGCGACGTCGTCGTCGGCAACATGGGCTCGATCGAGCGCTTCGACTACACGGTGATCGGCGACGCGGTGAACCTCGCCTCGCGCCTCGAGGGGCTGACCAAGATCTACGGCGCGCGCTGCCTCGTCGGCGAGGCGACCCGGCGCGAGATCGCCGAGGGCGCAGAGACTGCCGGCGCCTTCGCCTTCCGCGAGGTCGACCGCGTCCGCGTCAAGGGCAAGGCGCAGCCGGTCGCGCTCTTCGAGCTCCTCTCCGGGCCCGACGGCGCGCTCGCAAGCTACGCCGACCTCCCGCGCTTCGCCGAGGCCCTCGCCGCCTACCGTCGCGGCGACCTCGCGGCCGCCCGCGCCGGCTTCGCGGCGTTCGCCGCCAGCAACCCCGACGACCGCACCGCGGCCCTCTACCGCGAGCGCCTCGCCGCCCTCGGCGACGTCGCTCCGGAGGGCTGGGACGGGGTCACGACCTTCACGAGCAAGTGAGGCGAGCGCGGCCTCTCTGACGCCCCGGCGCCGGCGCGTGCGGACGTCGCCGGGGGCCCCGCGTCCCCGCACCGCGCGCGAGCCCGCGGTGGTAGACTCCGCCGCGATCGCGGGCCGCCGAGAGCCCGCCCGACCGCCTCCCCTACACCGCGTTTAGGAGCACCAGCGATGAGCGAAGACGCCAAGCGAGTCAAGATGCAGGACGACGAGATCTTCACCGACGAGCACAAGGCGCTGCGCAAGACAGTGCGCTCGTTCGCCCAGGGCCTCGCCGAGCACGCCCTCGAGTGGGACGAGGCCGGCATCTTCCCGCGCGAGGTCTTCAAGCAGGCCGGCGACCTCGGCCTCCTCGGCATCCGCGCGGACCCGGAGTACGGCGGCCTCGGCCTCGACTGGTGGTACACGACCTGCTACGTCGAGGAGCTCGTCAACTCGCGCAACGCCGGCCTCAACATGGCGCTGATGGTCCAGTCGGACATGGCGACGCCGATCATCAACGAGATCGGCTCCGACGAGGTCAAGCGCGAGTTCTTGGAGCCGGCGATCGCGGGCGACAAGATCGCCGCCCTCGGCGTCTCCGAGCCTGGCGGCGGCTCGGACGTCGCGGCGATCCGGACGACCGCGCGCCGCGACGGCGACGACTACGTGATCAACGGCCAGAAGCTCTGGATCACCAACGGCACCCGCGCNNGACTTCATCACCCTCGCCGTCCGCACCGGCGACGACGGCTACGGCGGCATCTCGCTCATCGTCTTCCCGACCGACGTCAAGGGCTTCCACGTCGGCAAGAGCCTGAAGAAGATCGGCAACAAGTCCTCCGACACCGCCGAGCTCTTCTTCGAGGACTGCCGGGTCCCGGCCCGCTACCTCCTCGGCCAGGAGAACCAGGGCTTCTACCACATCATGACCAACTTCCAGGGCGAGCGCCTCGTCGCCGCCCAGGGCTGCGTCGCCGGCATGGACATGGCTGTCCGCGAGGCCATGCGCTACGGCAGCGAGCGCAAGGCCTTCGGCCGGCCGGTGATGAAGTTCCAGGTGTGGAAGCACAAGATGGCCGAGCACCTGACGGCGATCGAGGCCGCCCGCCGCCTGTGCTACTTCGCCACCGATCGCTTCAACAAGTTCCCGATGGGGGCGACGCGCGAGATCACGATGGCCAAGCTCTTCGCCGGCGACCTCGCCCAGAAGGTCATCTACGACTGCCAGCAGCTCTACGGCGGCTTCGGCTACGTCACCGAGTACCCGATCAGCCGGGCCTGGACCGACATCCGCCTCATCACGATCGGCGGCGGGACCTCCGAGATCATGAAGGAGATCCTGGTCAAGCTCGAGGGGATGTAGGCCCCGCGCGGGCCGACGGAGCGCGATGCCAGCGGCCCGCGTCCCCCTCTTCGCCGACGTCGCGCTCGCCGCCCGCATCGAGGCGGCCGAGCGCGACTACGTCGCGAGCTGCGCTCGCGCCTCCTCCGGCGCCGCGATCGTCACGCCCCTCGCCGGCGGCGTCGCCCTCTGGGCCGGCGACGACTCGCCGCTCAACAAGGTCGCCGGCCTCGGCTTCGCCGGCCCCTTCGATGAGATCGCGGAGGCGGCCCTCGCCGAGCACGAGCGCCGCCTCGACGAGCGCGGCGCGGCCGTCCAGGTCGAGCTCGCGGCCCTCGCCGCTCCCTCGCTCGCCCCCCTCCTCAGCCGCCGCGGCTACGCGCTCGTCGGCTTCGAGAACGTCCTCGGTCGGCGGCTCGACGCGCTCGACGACGCCGCGCAGACGCGCGCGGACGACCCCGCGATCGACCTCTGCGCCGCACCTGCGGACGACGCCGCCTGGCTCGAGGCCGCGGTCGCGGGCTTCACCGCCCCGGACGTCGACGGCCTCCCGGCCCACGAGGCCTTCGACGCAGCCTCGCTCCGCGCTGTCTTTCGCGACATGTCGAGCGCCGACGGCAGCCGCCGCTACCTCGCCCGCCGCGGCGACGTCGTCGTCGGCAGCGCCGCCGCCCGCTTCGCCGCCGACGCTCGCCTCGCCCAGCTCTGCGGCGCCTCGACCCTGCCGGCGCACCGCCGCCGCGGGGTCCAGACCGCCCTCCTCCGCGCCCGCCTCCGCGACGCCGCGGCCGCGGGCTGCGAGCTCGCGGTGGTCACGACGCTGCCGGGCTCGCGCTCGCAGCTCAACGTCCAGCGCCAGGGCTTCGAGCTCCTCTACACGCGGGCGCTCCTCGTCCGTCCGCCGCCCGCCTAGACGCGGCGCGTCCCCTGAGGCCTGACGCGCCGATCGTCGGCGCTGCCGATAGCGACGAGGCGCCGCGACGCTCGGGACCGATGAGGGCCCCCGCGAGGGCGCGCAGGACTCTCTTCGTTCGGTGCGCTGCTAGTGATCGAGGCCGAGGCGCCGCGGGCTGCGCTCGTACCAGTCGCCGTCGACGCGGCGGAAGACGTTGCACTGCGTCATCTCGGCGCGATAGACGTGGACCGAGACCGCGATCGCGTCGGCGCTCGGGTTGGCGATCGTGTGGTACTCGTGCGGCGGGATCAGGCTGCCCGCCGATCCCGGGCCCGCCTGCATGCCGCCGACCGACTCGAACTGGAAGCGGTCGCCGCTCTGCTCGCGGAGCTCGTACTGGACGACCTCGATCTCGCCGGCCCAGACCCCCTCGACGCACCACATCCCCGAGTGATCGTGGATCGGCGTCCCCTGCCCTGGCCCCCAGGTCATGGCGATCACCGAGTAGCCGAGGCTCGGGCTGCGGTAGAGCTCGCGGCGGGCGTAGTGCTCGCGGTGCGGCTCGAAGACGCAGTCCGGCAGGCGGACGTCGCTGTCGCGGATCATCGCGCACATGCTCCGCCGGAGGGCGTGGACGACGTCGCGGGGATCGCTGCGGGCGACCGCGTCGTCGATCCGCTCGATCAGCTCCTCCGCCCCTGGAAACGCCACTCTCGTCGTCGCCTTCATCGACCCGCTCCCCGGGGGACCGACCGCGGCGGTCTCCCCGTAGACGACCCGATTATACCCGCTCCGAGCGGCGGCCGCTCGCCCGCAACGCCGGTCGTGCGGCCGCGGCCCGCCGCCGCGTCCCCGCCGTAACGTCGTTGCCCCGCGGTGGCTCCGCGGCCTGCGACCACCTGTCCCTTCAGACAGGATGAAAGCTCACCTGAGGGCGCCAGGAGGCGCCCACCGCAGGCGCGGCGACGCGCGACCGGCTCGACACCCGGCGCCAGGCCGCGAAGGAGGGGTCCGCTCCCTTGAGTCTTGGCGCTGGGCGCTCGCTAGGGCTCGACGCAGACGGCGTTGAACGACGAGCCCCCGAGGTACTCCCACCCCGCCGG
>JAGQIT010000468.1:0-479 GCA_020431135.1 Myxococcales bacterium
CGCCGAAGACGCCGGCGAGCTGGGGCACGCCGTTGGCCGAGAGCAGCGCGTTCATCTTGAAGATGTGGCCGGCGCCGCGGGCCCCGGGGAACGCCTTCGACTGCTCGGGGAGGAAGAGGCCGGAGCAGTCGACGAGGTAGATCGTCGGCAGGCGCAGGCGCAGCGCCATCTCCTGCGCGCGCTCGATCTTCTCCGGCGTCCGCGGCCACCACGACCCGGAGGCGACGGTGTTGTCGTTGGCGATGACCATGCACCAGCGGCCCTCGACCTGGCAGAAGGCGGTGACCACCCCGGCGCCAGGCGAGCGCAGCTTGCCGCCGAAGACCTCGCCGTCGTTGACGAAGGTGCCGACCTCGAAGATCCGCGTCCCGGGGTCGATGAGCCGCTCGACGCGCTCGCGGGCGGTGAGCTTGCCCTTGGCGTGGACGCGCTCCTTGTACTTGTCGCCCCAGCCGGCGTGGACCTCGGCGCGCTTGTGC
>JAGQIT010000468.1:664-1940 GCA_020431135.1 Myxococcales bacterium
CGGAAGTCCTCCGAGCGGAGGATCTGCAGGTGCATCGGGATCGTCGTCGGCACGCCCTCGCAGACCAGGGCGCCGAGGGCCTCGATCATCCGGTCGCAGGCGGCGTCGCGGTCCTCGCCGCGGGTGATCACCTTGCACAGGAGGCTGTCGTAGTGCGGCGGGATCTCGTAGCCGGTCTGGACGTGGGTGTCGACGCGGACGTCTGCGTCGCCGGTCGGCGCCTCCCAGCGCGAGATCGTCCCCGGCGAGGGGCGGAAATTGGCGCTCGGGTCCTCGGCGTTGATCCGGCACTCGATGGTGTGCCCGCTGAGGGTCACGTCCTCCTGAGCGATCCGCAGCGGGTGGCCGGCGGCGACCATGATCTGCTCGCGGACGAGGTCGAGGCCCGAGCGCATCTCCGAGACGCAGTGCTCGACCTGGAGGCGGGTGTTCATCTCCATGAAGCGGAGGACGCCGCCCTCGTCGAGGAGGAACTCCATGGTCCCGGCGCCGACATAGCCGATGCTCGCGGCGGCGCGCACGGCCGCGGAGAGGGTGCGGGCGCGCTCGTCGGCGCTCAGCGCCGGCGACGGCGACTCCTCGATCAACTTCTGGTGGTTGCGCTGGACCGTGCAGTCGCGCTCGCCGATGTGGATCGCCCCGCCGTAGCGATCGCCGAGGATCTGGATCTCGACGTGGCGGCCGCCCTCGATCAGGCGCTCGAGGTAGACGCGCGGATCACCGAAGGCGGCGCGGGCCTCGGCCTGGGCGTCGGCGTAGGCCCGAGCGACCTCGTCGCGGGACCGCGCGATCCGCATGCCGCGGCCGCCTCCGCCGCTCTCGGCCTTGAGGAGCACGGGGTAGCCGACGCGCTCGGCGACGGCCTCGGCCTCGTCGGCGCCGCTGAGGATCCCATCCGAGCCGGGGATGAGCTCGAGGCCGGCGGCGCGCATCGCCGCCTTCGCCGGGGTCTTCTTGCCCATCAGGTGCATGACGTGCGCCGGCGGACCGATGAAGGTCAGGCCGTGGACCTCGCAGAGGCTGGCGAAGACCGGGTTCTCGGCGAGGAAGCCCCAGCCGGGATGGACCGCCGTGCAGCCGCTCTGGACCGCGGCCTGGACGAGCGCTTTCGCGTCGAGGTAGCTCGCGCTCGAGCGCCCGGGACCGACACAGACGACCTCGCGCCCGTCGGTGTAGGCGGCGCCGCGATCGGCGGCGGAGACGGCGAAGACCGGGGTGATGCCGAGCGCGTCGCAGGCTCTGGCGATGCGTACCGCGACCTCGCCGCGGTTGGCGA
>JAGQIT010000469.1 GCA_020431135.1 Myxococcales bacterium
GGACGGCCTGCCGCAGTTCATGGTGCTCGTCACGGACGGCGCCGCGAACTGCTCGCTTGAGGCCGCGGACGAGGCCGAGCGCTTCGAGGTCTACGACGAGGCGTTGACGCAGACGATCATGGACGCCGCGACGAACGGCATCCCGACGTTCGTCGTCGGCATCGACATCAAGGACGAGGTCTCGGAGACGAAGCAGGACGGCAACCCGGACGCGACGAACACGTTCCAGAAGCTCAACGAGCTCGCGGTGGCGGGCGGCGTGCCGAAGAACGACCCGAACGAGCAATTCTACAACTCGCAGAACCAGATCGAGCTCCAGAGCGCCCTGACGGCGATCGCCCAGCAGGTGCTCCCCTGCGTCATCGAGCTCAACCCTGTGCCGGTCTACCCCGACGAGGTCCAGGTGACCGTCGACGGCGTCCTCTACGAGGACCCGGTCGTCGACTGCGACTCCGAGGACGGCTGGATGTTCGTCGACGAGACGTACATGCAGATCATGCTCTGCGGTCAGGCGTGCGCGGGCTTCCAGAGCAGCGGCAACCTCGCGGCTGACTACAAGTGTCCGATCGACGGCTGACGCGGCTTGCGCACGGGGAGGGCGAGGTCTACGTCGCTGGCGACGACGCGCGGCGACAGGCGCCGCGCGGCGCCTCAGGTCGCCGGCGTGCCCGCGGGCACGAGACCCCAGCAGACCAGCGTGCCGTCTGTACGCAGCCCGCACGCGCCGTCCCCGGAGACGCTCAGGCCAGACATGCTCTCGTCCGGCTCGTCGTCAATGAGAGGGCGGCTGGGCTCCATCGGGTCGAAGGAGAAGCACTGCGGCTTGCTGGCGCTGTCGAGCGCGCAGATGACGTCGTTTCCGCCGAAGAGGTCGCTGAACGGACCCGCGGGGGGATCCGCGCCGTGCGTTCCCCACCAGCACTCGATCGTGTCGTCGTCGAGGAGCCCGCAGCCCGAGCGCTGGGTCGCGGCGATCCGCTTGTAGCGGCTCTCGGCCGGCGGGAGATCGCCGCTCTCGCCGGAGCAGGTGACGCCGCCGTCGTCGCGGAGCCCGCATGTCCGGTCGTTCGAGACGATGAGCTGCGTGTAGCTCCCAGCGGGGAAGGGCGGGTACACGCCCTCCTCGTAGCGCCCGCCCCAGCACTCGATCGCGCCGCCCTCGCGGAGCCCGCAGGTGTGCTTCGAGTACGTGCTCGTGGCGATCGCCACGAAGTCGTCGCCGGCGGGGGCCTTCGTCGCGCCCGGCGGGCCCCAGCACTCGATCGTCCCGTTGGAGCGCAGACCGCAGGACTGCTCGCGGCCGGCCGCCGCCGCGACGAACTCGGTGCACGGCGCCCCTGAGACCTTGCCGTACTCGTCGTCCCCCCAACACTGGAGAGCGCCGCTCTCGCGCACGGCGCAGCCGTGCGTGTCGCCGAGCGACACCGAGATGTAGCGCTCTGGACCGGGCTCGACGCAGCTCTCCCCATCCTCCTCGGCGCCGGAGCAGCCGAGGAGCTGCGTCACGCCGACGGCCGCGCAGAGGACACACATGAGGAGGAGGGCGGGGGAGGGGGACGATGGTCGAAGGCGCATGGTTTCTCCGTAGGGGGGGACGATCACCAGCGGACGGTGAGCTCGTGGTCAGGGAAGAAGCTGTCGATCCTCGTCGAGTGGGTCCGTCGCTCGCCGTCTTCGGCGGTCGTCATCGGGTACGAGATCGTCGTGAGGTCGAGCGCGCGCGGCGTGATCACGACCAGCTCCGCGTGATCGAGGGGCTCGCTCCACATGCGTGCGCTCGTGACGATGTAGGTCGCCGAACGATCGAGCGCCCGCTGGACGTAGCGGATCTCGACGGTCCGCTCGCTGCGCGCCGCGAGGGCGATCGGGAAGAGAACGCCCTCTGGCATGCGCTCATAGCGGCCGCTCGAGACGCTGACCTCTGTCGGGAAGGGGTGGGCCTCGTCGATCGCGAAGGGGAAGTAGATCCTCCGGAAGATCCGCTCATCCGACGCGTTGTGGAAGCGGTAGCGGCCGCGGAGCTCGATCGCGTCGCCGCCGGGGAGAACCTCCATGACGACGCGCTCCGAGGCGAACCTCAGCGGCTCGGCGAGCCCCCCCCGCGTCGGCGGCACGGCCTCGGGGAGGGCCGCCAAGGTGCGCCAGGCGTCCGGGTCGATCGCCGGGGCGCGCGGCGTCTGACCGTCCGCGCGCAGCTCCGCGAGCGCGAGCGCGTAGCCGATCTCGAGGTCGTCGCCGGGGGCGAGGCTGACGTCACGCCAGCCGAGGTTGAAGGCCGTGTCGCTGTCGCCCTGGAGGGCGCGGCCCTCGAGCAGCTCGCTCGGGTCGTGGGCGAAGCCGTTGGCGAAGAGCGCAGTGTGGGGCGGCGGCGAGTCGGGCGACAGACACAGGGCGTTGGCGACGTTCGCACAGATCCCCGCGTCGCTCGCCGCACACCTGCGGACATCGGCGATCCCGAGGCAGCCGCCGGGTTCAAGCGGCACGGCGCGCTCCTCCGTCACCCAGGTGTCGTCGTACCAGCCGACGTCGCCTGCGGCCGTTCCGTACTCGCCGACCCATGGATCATCGCCGACCCACAGATCGATGGGCAGGTCGACCTTGCCCTCGTTTCGCACGCGGACGCGGAAGAGCAGCGTCCCCGAGGCGTCGACGAGCAGCCAGCGGGCGACGCGAAGCGGGGCGGCTGCGTTGACCGAGCCGAGGACGATCCGCTCCGGGCCGCTCTCGAAGACGCGCCCGCCGAGGTAGCGGAGGAGGACCCCGTCCGGTCCCCTGCCGAAGTTCTTCGACCACCCGTAGGCGTACTCCTGGCGGGTGTCGTGGCGCCAGATGGACTCGTCCATCGCGCACCAGATCGCGGTGAAGTCGGCGGCGCCGGGCGTGTACCAGCGGTAGCCAGAGCGGCCCATGCTCCCGAGCACGAGGCCGCCGGAGTAGCCGTCGTAGCGCTCCTGCAGCCCGACCTCGACGCGTCCGCGCGCGCCGAGGTCGATCGAGAGCTGACCGCGTCCGCTGCGAGGATCCCAGTCGCTAGAGAGCTTCTCTTCGCGGAGGCGCGCCGGCTCGTCGCCGGCGCCGCGGGGATCGTCGCACGCCGAGACGAGCGCCACGACGGACGCGCACACGCCCGCGAGGGTCGTCGCTCGCGCGCGCCTGCGCAGGACGCCGGCGCCG
>JAGQIT010000470.1:0-135 GCA_020431135.1 Myxococcales bacterium
AACTGAGCGCCGCCGGTCCGCTGACTGGCGTCGGTCTCATCGACCTCGGCCGCGAGGCGTTCGCGTCGTCGGCCGGTGGTCGGCTCCGGACGGCGACGATCCCCGCGGGCAGCCGCGTCGCCGCCGATGTCTTCG
>JAGQIT010000470.1:187-390 GCA_020431135.1 Myxococcales bacterium
CACAACCCCCGCGACGTGCTGAGGGTCTACCTCGGGTCGACCGTGCGGACGGAGCTCCGCCTCGACGGCGGCCCCCAGACCGTGACGCTCGGACCCGGCGAAGAGCTAGCGTTCGTCACCGAGGCGGCCGCCGTCTTCCAGCTCGTGGTCAACGACCTTGCGGAGGGCGAGCAGGCGTCGCGGAGCGACGACAGCCCGGCGCG
>JAGQIT010000470.1:517-1658 GCA_020431135.1 Myxococcales bacterium
GGGAGTCGCGCTTCGCCGGCTACTACTGGCGCGTGCGCGTCTCGGGCTGCGACGGCACCGCCCTCGCGGGCCCGGCGAACCGCCTCACCGGCGACGCCGCGCTCGAGGAGCTCGCGCCGGGGCAGTGGTCGCGGCTGCGCCGCGTGAGCCACGATGATCTCCTCGTGGTCGAGTCGCCGGCCGTTCGCGCCGGGTGCCCGACCGTGGTCGCGGAGCACGAGCTCCTGGCCGCTAGCGAGGCCGTGATCAATCTCGCCGAGAGCACGGCGACGTCCACCGGCGTCGCGCCGATGCAGCCGGGCGGCGTGATCCCTTGGGCGAGCTTCTCCAACCTCAGCGTCAACGCGGCCGGCGCTCACCACGTTGAAGGCTGGGAGATGTGGACGCACGCGATCGTCGGCAACCCCAACGTCGCCGGCAACAAGGGCTTCCACGGTACCGGCGCCGGCAACAAGGCGATGCTCGGGACGGACTTCGTCGACGGGATGCCCCTCGGTGACTTCACGGCGCTTTCGTTCCGCTACGCGCTGCGGACCGCCGGGAACGATCACATCCTCGGCCGCCCGTACGTCAACCTCCTGATCGACGTCAACGGCGACGGGTCGCTCTACAAGATCGGCGTCCTCGATGCCGCGACCAACCCCCAGCTCAACCTCCTCACGGATGTGGCTGACGCCGGCGCCACCGATCACGAGTACACGCGGTCGTGGATCGGCGGCGGCAAGATCAAGATCGTCAACGAGCTCGCCGGGGTCACGCCTTCGATCGACCTCGGGGCGGGCTGGCTCAACAAGGTCTTCCTGATCCCCGATATCCTGGCGCAGTACCCCGACGCGAAGCTCACGCGGGCGTTCCCCGCCGACAACGGCCTCCCCGCCGACTTGACGATGCCGCCGCTGTGGCTCGTCGTCGGTGACTCCAACTACACGCGGTACTCGCGGGTGATCGTCCGCGAGGTCCGCGTCAACGGCTAGGAGCGAACGATGGCACGGTGGGAACAGCAAGAGGACCTGACCGCGACGCTCGTCAAGCGGGCGGAGGTCTCGGTGCTCCGGCTCACGAAGAACGATGCACGGCCAGCGCCGAAAGAGCCCAAGGCCGACGCCGAGGTGAACGAGTGGCGCGTCGGCGTCGGTCCTGT
>JAGQIT010000470.1:1800-2138 GCA_020431135.1 Myxococcales bacterium
CGGGCGCACGCGCAAGTCGGCCGCGCTCGGCGGAGCGATCGGCGGCGTGCTCGGGCTGCTGTCGGCTCTCGCAGACCGGGAGAAGAAGTAGCCGCGATGGCACGCACAGCGCGGTGGGAACTCCCCGAGATGGCCGAGGGCGATTTGTCGCCCGCGTGGCCGCTCTCCGGTGTCGCGCCGAAGTTCGCCCTGTGGAGCTTCGGCGGCGGGCGCCCGTTCGGCTGCAAGGAGCCCTCCTGCGAGCGCTGGCACGCGGGCGTGGACCTCACCGGCGCCCAAGATCGGGCGATCGTCGTCGCCCCGGAGAGCGGGGAGATCGTGGCCGTCGATCGGGGGTG
>JAGQIT010000471.1 GCA_020431135.1 Myxococcales bacterium
TTGTCGCGCCAGGCGGAGAGGTCCTCCGGCGCCGCGCCGATCATCTCGGCGATCCGCTCGACGACCTTGAGCTCGACCTCGTCGACGTCGCCGTCGGCGAGGGCCATCGCCCAGGCGCGCTCGAGGAGCGGCTCGTGGAAGAGGGGGAGGATCGGCGGCAGCTCCCTGAGGTGGTCCTCGAGCGCCTCGCTGCTCGAGACCATCGCCACCCAGGTGTGCTGGTCCTCAGGGCTCAGGCGCTCGTCGATCATCGCGAGGACCTGGTCGCACTCGCCCTCCTTGAGGATGCCGTCAGCGTGGGCGACGAGGCCGCAGGCGACGAGGGTCCATTCCTGTTCCGGTGTCAGCGGCATGCAGAGGCTCCAGGTGGAGACTATACGACAACGCGGCGCGCCGCGATCACGACCCCGGCGATGGGCGAAGGCGCCCTCACTCGCCGCAGTAGCGCAGGCAGCTGTCGGGCGGATCGGGGAGCTTGTAGATGTAGAAGTCGCCGCAATTTCGCACCTTGATCGTCACGTCGAGGGAGCAGGTGTCGCCCTTCCAGTGGAAGCAGACCTGGCGATCGACCGCGCCGTCGACGACCTGCGGGTGCTCGCCGTTGAGCCAGCCGGGGGCGTCGGTGCCACAGGCGTAGATCTCGGGGGGCGTCGTCGGCATCTGCGATCCCGCGCCGCCGCTCAGGCGGTACCAGCTGCCGCCGGTCTTGTCGCACTCGGTGACGCCGCCCATGCCGTCGTTGAAGAGGACGTTGCGGTCGGGCTCCTCGAGGAGGATCGGCTCCTGGCACTCGGGCGCCGCCTCGAGGGCGCAGGTCGCCGAGCAGCCGTCGTTCGACTCGGTGTTGCCGTCGTCGCACTGCTCGCCCTCGTCGGCCTGGACGACGCCGTCGCCGCAGCCCGCGTTCGGCGTGCAGTCGGTCGCGCAGCCGTTGTAGAGGTCGTCCTCGTTGGCCTCGCCGGCGTCGCACTTCTCGAAGCCCTCGTGGAGGTAGCCGTCGCCGCAGAAGGCGAAGAGGCAGCTCGCCGGGCACTCGTCGCTGTCGTCGCCGTTGGCGTCGTCGCACTCCTCGACCCCCTCGTTGAGGATCCCGTCGCCGCAGACGTTGAGCGTGCAGTCGCTGTAGCAGCCGTCGTTGTCGTTTTGGTTGGCGTCGTCGCACTCCTCGAGCTCGGCGTGCACATGGCCGTCGCCGCAGACGTTCGGCTGGCACTCCGTCGTGCAGTCGTCGGTGTCGTCGAAGTTGCCGTCGTCGCACGTCTCGCCCTCGTCGAGGATCCCGTTGCCGCAGCCGGGGACGTGGAGCTTGCAGGCGTTGGTGCAGTCGTCGTCGTTGATGTCGTTGCCGTCGTCGCACTGCTCGACGCCGAGGTTGACGTAGCCGTCGCCGCAGACGTTCGGCGTGCAGTCCTCGAGGCAGCCGTCGTCGTTCTCGAGGTTGCCGTCGTCGCACTCCTCCATGCCCTCCCAGACGAGGCCGTCGCCGCAGCTCGCGGCGACGCAGGTGACGGTGCAGGCGTCGTTGTTCGAGCCGTTGCCGTCGTCGCACTGCTCGCCGCCGCCGACGACCCCGTCGCCGCACTCCGGGAGCGGCGGCTGCGTGGTCTGGCCGGTGTCGCCGGTCGACGACGAGCCCGAGGTCGTCTCGGGGGCGGTGGTCCCCGAGGAGGTCTCCGTCTCGCCGGTCGAGGTCGAGGTCTCCCCGGTCGCGCTGGCGCTGGCGCTCGTCTGCGGCGGCGCCGGCGTGCACCCGAGGGAGGCGGCCGCGACCGCGAACACCGACAACAACCCGATCGAACAAGCCCTACGCATCGTTCGATCATCGCCGCCGGTCCCCTCGATCCGCAAGCGAGCCGGGGATGGCGGCGCGCAGACGCTGCAGCGCCCGTGGGCCTGCCGGCCGCACGGGCGAGCTTCAGTGGAGTGAGGGCGCGAGACTGGCGACGCTGCTCTTCGGAGCTTGTGCCGCGGCCTCGCGGATCAGCGCGGCTGCGCTGTGATCCTCGGGCGAGGGGCTAGCGCGCCCGGTAGACCACGCGGCCGCGGGTCGGGTCGTAGGGGGTCACCGCGACGGTGACGTTGTCGCCGAGAACGACCTTAATGCGGAAGCGACGCATCTTCCCGGCCAGGTGGGCGAGGACGGTGTGCTCGTCGTCGATCTGCACGCGGAAGAGCCCCCCTGGGAGGACCTCGGTGACGACGCCATCAAATTCGATCAGATCATCTTTAGCCATTGGCCCGGTGGAGAGTATGGGCGGGCCTGGGCTCGCGCAACCGGGAAGGGCAAATCGCGCGACGCGCGTGGTGATCTCGCGGAGAAGGGGTTTCCTGGCCGCCACGAGCTGTTCTGGGAGTGCGCGTGTGGCGCTTCGGCGAGTCGGGCGCGGCCACACGCGGGCTCACGCCGGGGTTCGCCGCCCGTTGGGCGTCCGCGTCCGCAGGCCAACGCGTCGAAGTTGACGTAAAACGCCGCCCAAGTAACCTGCCAGCCGCCGGGGGCCTCGCTCCCGCGACGCCGGCGTCGGCGCCCTCCGGCCGTGATTACGGGAATTTTCAAGCGACATGAGCGATCTCGAGAGCGCACCCACGTCCCGCGGCAAGCGTCGCGGTAGCAAGGCCAAGACCACGGCCACGACCAAGAAGAGCAAGGCCAACGGCGACGGGGGAGGCGGCGCGAACGGGGGCATCATCCGCGGCGACCTCGCGGAGGAGGCCCGGCGCAAGTACCTCAACTACGCGCTCAGCGTGATCACGTCGCGGGCGATCCCGGACGTCCGCGACGGCCTCAAGCCGGTCCAGCGCCGCATCCTCTATACGATGTTCGCCGACCTCGGCCTCACCCACGAGGCCCGCCACCGCAAGAGCGCGAAGGTCGTCGGCGACGTCATCGGTAAGTACCACCCGCATGGCGACACGGCGGTCTACGACGCGATGGTCCGCCTCGCGCAGGACTTCAACATGCGCGTGCCGCTGGTCGACGGCCAGGGCA
>JAGQIT010000472.1 GCA_020431135.1 Myxococcales bacterium
ACCTCGGCGACGGCGGGCGGCGGCGAGACGACGAGCGGGGCGAGCGACGGCGAGACCTCGAGCGGGACGACGGGGGGGCCGACGACGGGCGCGCCGACGACGTCGACCACCGGCGAGCCGACGACGGGGGAGCCGACGACGGGGACGACGGGGACGACGGGGGAGCCGACGACGACCGGCGACACGGACACCGACGGCACGACCACGGGCGGCGACTCGGGCGGCGCCGCCGAGTGCTTCGAGGGCAAGTTCAGCGACGAGGTCCCGCCGCCGGACTACGATCAATTCGCGCCGGTCATCGGCTCGCACTGCCTCGGCACCGACCACCAGACGATCACCGACGTCGAGAAGGTCATCTTCCTCGGCGACTCTGTGACCCGCGGGACGCCCGACCTCAACAACCTCCTGTGGACCGACGCGTACCGCTTCGTTCTCTCGAAGGCGCTCGCCGACAAGTTCGGCATCAACCTCAAGAAGAACGAGTACGACGACATGCCGCAGACCAACCTCTTCCCGAGCACGGACGACTTCGACTCGTGCGCCGAGTGGGGGGATCGGACGGACGACCTCGCCGCGCAGATCGAGGAGTGCTTCCCGAACGGCGTCGAGCTCAAGACGACGCTCATCGTCATCACGATCGGCGGCAACGACCTCGCCGCCTGGGCGAAGGCGGGCACCGACGCGAACAACCCGAAGAGCCCGGAGGAGCTCCTGGCCAACGAGGTCCCGCAGGCCGTCGGCTACATGAGCGACGCCCTCGACTGGCTGACCGACGCCAACCACTTCCCCAACGGCTCCTACGTCGTCTTCGCCAACACCTACGAGTACACCGACCGGACCGGCGAGATGGGCTCGTGCGTCGCCGCCCAGTGGCAGAGCCTCGAGGGCGACTGGCCCGAGGGGATGGACGTGCTCAACACCTTCAACGAGGCCTACATGGACCTCGCGGTCGAGACCCAGACCGACATGATCTTCATGTCGGAGCGCTTCTGCGGCTGGGGCTACAAGCACAAGGACGCGAACAACGTCTGCTACGACCCGGACGCCGAGAACCTCTTCGACCTCACCTGCATCCACCCGACGACCGCCGGCGACAAGGTGATCGCCGACATGTTCTACGCGGTGATCGACGAGTAGCCCCGCTCCTAGGTGTCGGTGGCCTCGTGATGGATCAGGCGCTCGATCGCCGTCTTGACGACGTCGAGCGCGAGGAGGTTGTGGGCGGCGCGGCTGTAGGCCTCGATCTCGTCGGCCTTCAACCTGTCGTCGCGGAGCTTGGCGAGGACCGCCTTGACGGTGGTGATCATCTCCTCTTGGGTCGCGGTCGGCTGCATCTCTCCACCGTCGCCGACGCCTCCGACGGGCGCAACGGTCAGGTCTGCGCCGCGCGAGGAGGTCGGCGTTGACGGGGGACGCGGCGGCGGTCGACGAGGGCAGGGCGCGGCTCGCCGCGAACGCCGTCATCGTCGCCCACTTCGCGGCGCCCTTCATGTTCTCGGGGGTCGCGGTCGCGCTGCCGACCCTCGGCGCCGAGCTCGAGGCGAGCGCCTCCGCCCTCGGCCTCATCGAGACGCTCTTCCTCGGGGGCAGCGTCGCCCTCCTCCTGCCGGTCGGCCGCCTCGCCGACGTCAGCGATCGCCGCGCGCTCTACCGCGGCGGCCTCCTGCTCTTCGGCGCGGCGTCGCTGGGGATCGCGGCGAGCTCGTCGGTCGCGGTGATCCTCGGCCTGCGCCTGGTCCAGGGGATCGCCTCCGCGGTCATCAGCGGGACCGGGCCGGCGATCCTCGCCGACGTCGTCGCGCCGGCGCGGCGCGGGAGGGCCTACGGCGCGGCGATCGGCGTCACCTATGCCGGCCTCAGCCTCGGGCCGCTGATCGGCGGCGTCCTCGTCGATCACCTCGGCTGGCGGGCGGTCTTCGTCGTCGGCGCGGGCGGCCTGCTCGCGGCCTGGATCCTGGTCCGCCGCCTGCTGCCGTCGCGCTGGCATCGGCCGCCGCCGGGCGCCGTCCACCTGCCGAGCGTCGCGCTGATCGTCGCCGCGGTGCTCGGCCTGGTCTTCGGCAGCGCCAACGTCGACGCGCCGGAGCTCGGCGGCTCGCTCGTCGCGGGCGGGCTCCTCCTCGCGGCGCTCTTCGTCGCCCTCCAGCGCCGCCTGGCGCGGCCGCTCCTCGACGTCGACGCCCTCGTCCGCAACCTCGCGCTGCGCCGGGCGCTGCTCGTCCAAGCGCTCCTCTACATGCACGCCTACGCGGCGATGTTCCTCCTCAGCATCTACCTGCAGGTGGCGCTCGGGCGCTCGGCCGCGACCGCCGGCCAGATCCTCGCGCTCGGGTCGGTGCTGATGGCTGTCGGGGCGCCGATCGCCGGGGCCCTCGCCGATCGCCTGCGGCCGGCGCTCCTCGCCAGCGTCGGCGTCGCCGGCGTCCTCGTCAGCGCCGTCCTCGGCCGCGCGCTCGGGCCTGACTCGAGCGTCAGCTTGGCGATCGCGGCCCTCGCCGCCCAGGGCCTCGGCTTCGCCCTCTTCTCGTCGCCGAACATGAAGACGATCATGAACAGCGTGGCGCCCGCGGCGGTCGGCGGCGCCTCGGCCCTCGGCGCGAAGTCGCGGTCGCTGGGGATGATCTGCGGGATGATGGCGACCGCGGTGCTCCTCGCCCTCAGCCTCGGCGACGCCAAGGTCGGCGACGCGCCGGAGCGCTTCCTCGCGGCGATGCACGCCGCCTTCACGATCCTCACGGTCTCGGCGACGCTCGCCCTGGTCGTCGCCCTGCGCGGCGTTCTCGGGCGCTCACGCGCGCCCGCAGGCGGAGAGGCTGGCGGGGCCGGCGAATCGCGCTAGCTTGGTGCCTCGCCGATGTCCGCCGCGATCCTCACCCTCTTCGAGCTCGGCTTCCCCTGGGCGACCTTCGATCCCTTCCTCTTCTGCGTCCACCACGAGGACTTCTATCCCGCGGGCAACGACGCGCTCGGCCCCGCCGCGTCGCTCGCCGGCCGCAACCTCGGCATGGACTTCACGATCAAGGACGGCTGGCGCATGTACCACGGCGACGTCGTCCCCGGCTTCCCGCGCCACCCGCACCGCGGCTTCGAGACCGTCACCGTCGCCCGCCGCGGCTTCATCGATCACTCCGACTCGCTCGGCGCGACCGCCCGCTACGGCGAGGGCGACGTCCAGTGGATGACCGCGGGGCAGGGGATCGTCCACGCCGAGATGTTCCCGCTCCTGCGCGAGGACGCGCCGAACACCTGCGAGCTCTTCCAGATCTGGCTCAACCTCCCGGCCGCCGACAAGATGGTCGAGCCCCACTTCTCGATGCTCTGGGCGCCGACGATCCCGACCTATCGCCCGAGCGCCCGCGACGACGCCGCGGGCGAGGTCGAGGTCCGGGTGATCGCCGGCAGCGTCGGCGGCCATCGTGCCCCGGCGCCGCCGCCGAACTCCTGGGCCTCGGCGGCCGACTCGGAGGTCGCGATCTGGACGATCCGCCTCGGACCCAAGGCGCGCCTGCGCCTGCCGCCGGCGCCGGCCGGGGTCCTGCGCACGCTCTACTACTTCCGCGGCGACGGGGTCAGCGTCGCCGATCGCTCGCTGCCCCACCACTGCGGCATCCGCCTCGACCCGCAGGCGCCGGCGCAGATCGAGGCCGGCGACTCCGCGGTCGAGCTCCTCCTCCTCCAGGGGCGGCCGATCGGCGAGCCCGTCGCGCGGCACGGGCCGTTCGTGATGAACACCGACGCCGAGATCGCGCGCGCCTACTCGGACTACCGGCAGACGCAGTTCGGTGGATGGCCCTGGCCGAGCCCGGAGCCAGTGCACCCGCGGACCGAGGATCGCTTCGCGCTCCGCCCCGGCGGCGTCATCGAGACGCCCTCGCGCACGTGACGCCGCTCGCCGCCTCGAGGGCGAGACCTGGGGTGCCGATGGCCTGGAGCGCTTCTCGGTGGACGCGGAGCCGGCCCTCGCGGCGCGGGTCGAGGCGGTCCTCCGCGAAGCGGCCGCCGGGTGAACGCCACCCCGGCCGCCCGCAACGGAACGCTCGGCTCGACCCCTCGACCCCAGATGCTAGACGAAGCCTCGGTTTTCCGCGTGCCGCTCCCGATCGAACGACCGCGCCTGGTGTACGTGTTCGCGCACGCCATGAGCGCCGACCGGCTCCTCGACGGTCAGCTCCGCGCGATGCGCGAGCGGGGCTACGACGTGACGGTCATCACCTCGCCCGATCCCCTCCTCGACGAGGTGGCGGAGCGCGAGGGCGTCCAGGCGATCGGGCTGCCGATGGCGCGCGCGATCACGCCCGCGCAGGACCTCGTCACGCTGCGGGAGCTGGTCGGCGTCCTCCGCGAGCTCGACCCTCACATCGTCAACGCGGGCACCACCAAGGCGGGGCTGCTCGGGATGATCGCGGCCCGCGTCGCCGGGGTGCCCGTGCGCGTGTACGTGCTGCGCGGCCTGCGCCTCGAGACCCAGACGGGGCTCCGGCGCGCGCTGCTCACGGCCACCGAGGTGGTGGCGACCGCGTGCTCGAGCTGGGTGGTCGTCAACAGCGAGAGCCTGCGGCGCCGCTTCCACGAGCTGCACCTCGGGCCGCGCTCGAAGACGTCCGTGCTCGGCGCCGGATCCTCGAACGGCGTGCGGGCCGAGAGCTTCCTCCCGACGCCGGAGCGCGAGGCGATCGCCGAGGCCGAGCGCGAGCGCCTGGACATCCCGCACGGGACCCCCGTCATCGGGTTCGTCGGTCGGATCTCTCGCGACAAGGGCGTGGACGGGCTGCTCGAGGTGCTCGACCGCGCCAGCGAGCACGCCGCGGGGTTGGTGCTCCTGCTGGTCGGCGACTTCGACGAGGACGACCTGCCCGACCCGGAGGTGGTGAAGGCGCTGCGCGACGACCCGCGCGTCCGCATCACCGGCTACGTGCGCGACCCCGCGCCCTACTACCTGCTGATGGACGTGCTCGTGTTCCCGTCGCTGCGCGAGGGCTTCCCGAACGTGCCGCTCGAGGCGGCGGTCGCGGGCGTCGCGGTGGCCGGCTACGCCGCGACGGGGACCGTCGACGCGGTGCTCGACGGGGAGACGGGGACGCTGGTCCCGCTCGGCGACGTGGACGCGCTCGGCCGCGCGGCGGGCGCG
>JAGQIT010000473.1 GCA_020431135.1 Myxococcales bacterium
CGAGGGGATCGTCGCGCGGGCCAGCGGCCGCGAGGAGGCGGCCCGCGAGGCCTTCACGTCCGCGCTCGATCGCCTCACCGAACTCGAGCGCGGCGCAGGGGTCGAGGCGGCCGCGCTGCTCCTCGAGATCGGCCGCAGCGACGCCGCCCTCGGCGACACCGAGGCGGCCGTCGCCGCGCTCGAGCGCTCCCTCGCCGTCGCCCGCGCGGCCGTCGGCGAGCGCCACCCGGCGGTCGCCGTCCGCCTCAGCGCCCTCGCCTCCGTCAAGATCCGCCGACGCGAGCTCGAGCCGGCCTTCGCCCTCGTCCTCGAGGCGCGGTCGATCTTCGAGGCGGCCTACGGTCTTGAGCACCCGGAGATCGCCCGGGCGATGATCTACGAGGCGCAGATCCTCAAGCACGAGGGGGAGCTCGAGCGCGCCGAGGGGGCGCTCGCCCGGGCCTTGGCGATCGACGAGGGGACGATCGGCGAGGCGCCCGGCACCGCCGCGGTGATCCTCGAGCTCGTCCAGCTCCACCTCGAGCGCGTCGAACCTGAGCACGCGCGGCCGCTCCTCGAGCGGGCCCGGCCCATCGTCGTCGAGGCCTTCGGCGAGGAGAGCTACGAGTACGGGGGGGTGCTCCGGCGCGAGGCCTGGGCGTCGCTGCAGGAGGGCGACAGCGCGGGCGCTGTGGGCCTCCTCCGGCGGGCGGTCGAGCTCCTGGAGCGCCCCGGAGCGCCGCCCCTCGAGGAGCTCGCCGAGGCCCGCTGGCACCTCGCCTACGCCCTCGCGGAGGAGGGGGCGCCGCGCCCCGAGGTCGACGCGCTGGCCCGTCAGGCGCTCGAGGAATTCGAGCGGGCTGGGCCGGTCTTCTTCCGCCCACGCGCGGCGATCGAGCGCTGGCTCGGCCGTGACTAGCCCCGGCTGACGAGCCCGGGCCGAGCACCGAGGGGTCCTCGCAACGCCCTCGGTACGGCGTTCCGGAACCCTGTCGTCGGCGCGCGAACGCGCCCGCGTTTTTCTCTGTGACCTCGAGGCCGCGGCCCGTGTGCAGGAGATGAGGCCCGCCATGCGCCGCTACATCACAGAGTTCGTCGGCACCTTCCTCTTCGTCTTCAGCATCGCCCTCGGGGTCGCCCACGCCGGTGACCTCGCGCCGCTCGTGATCGGCGCGGCGCTGATGTGCGCGGTCTACATGGGCGGGCACATCTCGGGCGGCCACTACAACCCGGCCGTTACCCTCGCGGTGTACCTCCGCGGCCGCATCGAGGGCCCGGAGGCGCTCCTCTACACCGGCTTCCAGCTCGCCGGGGCGATGCTCGCCGCGCTCGTCGCGACGCCGCTGACCGAGAGCCTCTTCGTCGCCGCGCCGGCGAGCCACGCCGCGGTCCTGCCGGCGCTCGTCGTCGAGATCGTCTTCACCTACGCGCTCTGCCTCGTGGTCCTCAACGTCGCCACCGACGACGAGGTCCGCGGCAACTCGCACTACGGCCTGGCGATCGGCTTCACGGTCGCCGTCGCGGCCTTCGCGGGCGGCCCGATCAGCGGCGGCGCCTTCAACCCCGCGGTCGGCATCGGGCCGGCGCTCGTCGCCCTCGGCCGCGCGTCGATCGGCCACGTCTGGCTCTACGTCGTCGGTCCGATCTTCGGGGCGATCCTCGCCGCCGCGACCTTCCGCCTCCAGCACCCGACGCGCGGCTCGGCCCTCGGCTAGGCGGCGAAACGGACAGTTTCTTGACTGGATCCACGACCAGGGGGAGACCCACGCCTTGATGACCTCTCCTCCACGGCGCCGCGGCGGCGCCACGCGGGTGCCCGCTTGACCGAAGTCGAAGTCGAGGTCGACGTCGCGGTCGAGGAGGACGCGGCCCTCGTCCGGCTCGCGGCGGGTCGCGGTCTCAAGGGACAGCTCGCCTTCGAGAAGCTCGTCGACCGCCACCAGCACTGGCTGGTCCGCCTGCTGATCCACCTCTTGGGCAGCCAGAGCGACGCCGAGGACGTCGCCCAAGAGGCGTTCATCCGCGCCTTCCTGGCGATCGAGGACTGCGGCGACGGCAGCCGCTTCCGCGGCTGGCTCCGCGTGATCGCCCGCCGCCTCGCCTTCAACCACCGCCGCGACGCGCGGACGAGGGCGCAGTACGAGGAGCGCAGCGGAGTCCTCGCGCCGCGCAGCGTCGCCCCGATCTCCGGTCAGGTCGAGGGCCGCGACCTGCTCAAGCAGGTGCTCGGCGAGCTCGCCTACCCGTACCGCGAGATCATGGTCCTGCGCTTCGTCGAGGAGCTGCCGATCAAGGAGATCGCCCGCGTTCTCGAGATCGGCGAGTCGGCGGCGAAGATGCGCCTGTCGCGGGCGCGGGCCGAATTTCAGCGAACCTACGAGAAGAAAGGGGGGAGTCGTGGAGACACGGGACGAGCTTGAGTCGGATTGGATCCACTCCGTCTTCGAGGTGCTCCGCGAGGAGGTCGTCGCGATCGCGGCGGACTTCGGCGATCGCGTCAAAGGCGAGATCGACCAGGTCGCGGCGGCGCAGGGCGTGCGCCCGCCGTCGGCCGCCGCGCTCCTCACCTCGGTCGCCATCGAGTCGGGGAACGTCGCGGTCGGCCTCTTCCGCCGCGGCGACCCGCCGCTCGACGACGGCGACGACGACGACCCCGCAGAGGATCCAAAGGGACAGGTCAGCGACGAGCGCGACGACGAGGCGCGCGACGACTAGGAGAGAGAGACGATGCTCGAGACACTTCGCCAGGAATTGATCCGGATCTGGCCGACCGCGGCGCTCTTCATCGGGGTGGTCATCGGCGGCCTGATCGCCTCCGCGATCGCCCGCCGCGTCGTCCGCTGGGCGGTCGATCGCAGCGGCCTCGACGGCCTCGCCGAGAAGGCCGGGGCCTCGCGCCTGCTCTACGCGATCGGCGTCCGCAAGGGCGTCGCCCACCTCATCGGCCAGATCGTCTGGATCGCCGGCCTCCTCGTCACGGCGGCGGCCGCCGCCGACGTGCTCGGCCTCGAGGCGGTGTCCAACGGCGCGGCCGTGGTGATCGCCTTCCTCCCGCGCCTCCTCGCCGCCGGCCTCGTGCTCATGGGCGGTGCGGGGCTCGCCGGGATCCTCCGCCGGGTCGCCGTCGGCTTCGGTCGGCGGCGCGGCGACGTCGAGAACCCCGAGCTCCTCGGCAGCCTCGCCTACTACGGCGTGATGACGATCGCGGCGGTCGTCGCCGCCGATCAGGCGGGGATCGAGACCGAGCTCATCGAGACCCTCCTCGTGACCTTCGCGTCGATCGTCGCCGCGGCGATCGCCCTGGCCTTCGCCCTCGGCAGCCGCCACTCGTTCCACAACGTCGTCGCCGGCCACTTCATGCGCAGGCTCGCGCGCCCGGGGGACACGATCCGCGTCGGCGAGGTCGAGGGCACGGTGATCCGCTACTTCGGGGTCAGCGTGATCCTGCGGACGGCGGACGGCGAGGTCGCGGTCCCCTGCAAGTGCCTCCTCGACAACAACATCGGCCTCTCGCGCCTCGGCGCCAAGGCCCGCGCCGAGCTCGAGCGCGACGGCGGCGAGTAGACCTCTGCGAGGCCGCGGGCGGAGGGCGAAGCGCGCAGGAGCGCGCGCGGGAGGAAGCGGTGCGTCGCTGGGCGCCGACGCCTCCGCGCGCGTCGTCGCCTGACGCCGTGCTGTCCAGGAGGACAGGCGTCGGCGCGGAGGTCGGCAAGCGAGGGCGCGCCGGCCGTGTTGACACTCGCGGTGGCGCGGGCGCACCCTCGGAGGGTGGCGATCGCCATACGTTACCCGCTGCAGCGCCTCCTCGCCGCGCAGGGGGGCTTCGACGGGCCCGCGATCGCGGCGCCGATCGTCGGGATCCTGGCGGCCCTGACGGGGCGATCGTGGGAGCTGCGCGGCGAGGTCGTCGACTCGGTCGAGGCGCCCGAGGACATCGGCCAGCCGTGGATCGTCCACCGCTTCCGCTGGAAGCTCCGGGCGGCCCGGGGGCGGCGCAAGGCGGAGCTCGAGCTGCTGCTCGCAGAGACCGCCCTGAACATGTCGTATCAGGACTACGACGTCTACAGGGCGACGTTGAGGCTCGCGGATGGGCGGGTGCTCCTCGTCGACGGCGCGATCGCGGCGCATGAGTCGACCCTCCTGTGCGCGGAGGGGTTCGCTGAGGAGGCGCTCCTGCGCGCCTGCGCCGCGGCGAGCGTGCCGTTGCGCTAATCGGCGACCCGGGCCGCGCGATCGCGGTGCGTGCGTAGACTCGGCGCCTCCGTCATGATGACCGTATGGACAGGCGAGGGGCAGGCACAGAGGGGGCGGGCTGGCTGTGGCGGCGACCGGCGGCCGCGCTCGCCGAGCTCAGGGCCGCGGCGGGGGTGCTCGGGCCGGCGCTCGCGGAGAGCGTAGATCTCGAGGCCGCGAGGCGCACCCTTCGCGCGTGGATCGAGCACCGGCGGCGGGCGCTGCTCGACGAGGACGGGGCGGCGGATCGTGATGACGCCCGCCCCCGCGCGGCCGTCGAGGTGCTCGAGGGGCTGTGCGGACGGAGGCGTGAGCGACGCGTTGGGTTCAGCACCCTCGCGCTCCTGCGGCGGGCGCTGGGCGGCGACCTCACGGGGATCGCCGCCGGCTTCCTCCTCGAGATCGCCGCGCTCTTGCACGACGCTACGGGGACGACGGACGCGGCGGGGCTCGGCGCCCTGGACGACGCGATCGGCCGCGAGCCCGGAGCCGGAGCGGAGGGGTCCGAGCGCCTCGACGCCGTTGGAGCCGAGGTCTGGCGGCAGATCGGTCGCTTCCCGACCGGCCTCGACAACGCCGTGATCGAGCGCCGCGACGTCGCCCGCCGGCGGATCCTCGCGGCCTTCGGCGGCAGCGACGAGGACTGGGACGACCCCCGCTGGCACCGCACGAACAGCCTCTGGCGGACGCCCGCGGCGCTCGATCGCCTGCGCGAGCTCGTCGACCTTCGCGCGGCGGAGAGCGAGGCGATCGAGGCGTACGTGCGCGCCGGGGGGTCGCTCGTCATCACGCCCTTCCAGCTCTCGCTCCTCGACCTCGAGGGGTTCGATCCGGAGGTCGACGACGCGATCCGGGCGCGGGTGCTCCTGCCGTGGGCGGGCGCCGAGGCGAGCCCGACGCGCGCCGGCGTCGAGACCGTCGTTCGCGGCGGTCCGCTCGTCGCGGCGCTCGATCTCCTCTGCGCCCCTCGAGGCGTGCGCACGGAGGAGGCGCTCGATCGGGCGCTCGACTCGCTCGCCGAGAGCGCGGCGATCACCGACGTGCGGATCGTCGGCGGCGACCCGCTGCTCCTCGCCGACGCGGTCATCGAGCGGATCATGGGTCGCCTCGCCGCGATGCCGCATGTCACCCATGTCCGCTGGGAGACGCGCGCGCTCGTGAGGACGCCGATGCGGATCACGCCGGCGCTCGCGGGGATCCTCGGCCGCTACCACGAGCCCGGCCGGCGCAGCGTCGCCGTCGTCGCCCACGTAGCGAGCGCGCTCGAGGTCACGCCGGAGCTCGTGGAGGCGGCGGCGCGCCTGCGCTGCCAGGGGGTCGGCGTCTACAACGACCTGCGCTTCGCGGCGCCGTCGAGCCGGCGCTTCGAGGCGGTCGCGACCCGCCTCGCGCTGGCGCGGGCCGGCGTCGAGCCGGGGGCGGAGACGATCCGCGCAGGGCAGCCGCCGCTGGCGAGGCTCCTCCAGGAGCGAGGCGAGGAGGCGAGCCTCTCGCCAGACCTGCTCCGCGCGGACGAGCTGCTTCTCGATGCCCCCGGATCGCAAGTGGACCGCCTCGTCGACGTGAGCAGCCGCGAGCTCGTGGCGATCCGCGGCGACGGTCGTCGCGTCTACATGTGGCGTCCGCAGGCGCGCGCGGGCGCTCCGACGCGGACCTGGCTTCATGTCGACGCGGCCGTCGCCGACTACCTCGACGACCTCGCCGAACGCGGTGAGGACCCGGATGCGTACGCGAGCATCTGGCACTATCGCTAGGCTCCGTTCGACGCGAGCGAGGGCCGCGAGGGCGGCGTTTCGCTCGCCTCGTCGCCGCGGAGCGTGCCGTCAAGATCCGACGGGCCAAGGCCCGAAGACCTCGACCTCGACGCCGGGGGAGAAGTGCGCGAGCTCAGGAGGACATGTACTAGGGGGCAGACCCGCGGCGGCGAGGAGGCTCTCGTCCAGGGCCTGCACCTCGACCTCGTGGGCGGGGTAGGGGCGGTGGTGGACCTGGCCCTGGAGGAGGCGGCCGCGCTTGTCGACGTAGAGGTAGTAGCGCTCGAGGAGGAAGTGCTCGACGGTCCCCGGCGCGGACGGGCCGAGCGCGCGACCGGGGCTGTAGCGGACCTCGAGGCCGGCGGCGCTGCGATCCCGGCGTCGGCTCCGGTAGCGGATCACGTCCCCCTCGCGCGCGCGTGACATCGCGGCGTGGAAGTAGGGCAGGCGCCACTGCGCCCGCGCGGCTCGGACGGCGAGCCACGACGAGGCCTCGAGGGAGAGGAAGAGAACCCCTGGGGCGCCGTCGCGGTGGACGTAGGTCCGGACGTTGGTCTCGAGGAAGTCGAGGGCGAGCGCGCGAGGCAGCCACGACGGCCGGATCCTCCGCATCAGGAAGGGGACGAGGCCGACGTAGGCGCGCCCCTCCCAGAGGTCGAGCTCGAGGGAGCGCGGGACGAGGGGGCGGAGGACCTCCGGCGGGAAGCTCCAGTGGAGGAAGAGCAGCTCCTCCCAGATCTGCGTGCCGCTGTTCCTCCCCGCGGGTCGTCGGGTCGGGGCGATGCGATCGATCTCCATGACGCCTCCATCGTCGCACAGGCGGCGAGGGTCGGTTCTCGGCTCCCTCGCCCGCTGCGTCGGCGCTGAAGCGAGCGCGGCCGCCGGGCGCTGCGTGCAGGCGTCGCCGCGGGAGGTCGCCGCGACGGCGCTCCGCGGCCGCCTGGTCGAGGGCGCAGCGGCGTGGCACAGTGGCCGGACATGGGGGCGCTCGCCAAGACCTCGCCGTCGGACCTCGACCTCGACGATCTCGACGCCGGCCAGGCGATCGTCGCCCAGCCGACGATCGATCGCGAGCGGGTCGCCCGCTACTTCTTCCGCGCCGGCCTCTGGGCGAACTTCCTGCTCACGGTGATGACGATCGGCTTCTGGAGCCCTGTGCTCCTGGTCTGGGCGCTCGGCCTCGGCCAGTGGCACTCGACCCGGCGCGCGCAGGAGCTCGACGTCCGCCTCCTCAGCGGCCGCTTGCTGATCAAGGACGGCGTCTTCAACAGGACGCGGAAGACCATCCCCCTCGACAAGATCACCGACGTCGGCCTCCAGCAGGGGATCATCGAGCGCGGCTTCGGTCTGTGGCGCCTCAACATCCAGACGGCGTCGGCGGGGCAGCCGACCGCCGAGGGCCAGCTCTTCGGCATCGTCGATCCCAAGACCTTCCGCGGGCAGGTGCTCGGTCAGCGCGAGCGCTGGCTCGACGGCGAGGAGCTCGAGGGGCGGCCAGGCCAGGTCGCCCTCGCGCCGGCGTCGACGCGAGCGCCCGCTCAGCGCCTGCAGATCGGCGGCGCGGCGGCGCCGTCACGCGCGGAGCTCGACGGCGCCGTCGAGCGCCTCGATCGCATCGAGTCGCTGCTCGCCGAGATCGCGATCAACACCCGCCGGAGCTGAGCTGGGGATCAGCCCGGCTGGCGCGCGCGGATGTACTCGACGCAGCGGTCGAGCGTCGTCAGCTTCGGCGGCTCGCCGTCGGGGACCGCGAGGGCGAAGCGCTCGAGGAGGCGGGTGACGAAGGCGCGGTAGTCGGTCGCGTCGATGTCGAGGTCGCGGCAGAAGTCGAGGCCGGGCTCGATCTCTGCGGGGTCGATGTCCGGAGCGATGCCGACGAGGGCGTCGATCACGGCCTGCTCGATGGTCTCGATGTCGCTTGCGTTCATGGGCACGGGATCCTTGCGAAGGCGACCGGCGACGATATCGAGGTCCGGCCATGGCCCTCACCGCCCGGCTGAGCGACGTTCATGCGCCCGCGGCAGCCACAAGGGTACCGCGTCGACGATCGCCGGGGCGACACGAACATCAAGAGACGAGCCGCGCGCAGGCGATCGGCGGGCGCGCGGCCGACCGCCTCGAGGTGTGCACGACGCTTCGCAGCGTCGCGTGGCGACCTCCGCTCGGCGGCCGCGCGCGAGCTCTCGACGACGGCCGATGACGACGACGGCGCCCGGACGACGCCGAATCTGACAGCGGCGCGCGTCGCCGCGGAGGCGCGCAAGCTCTCGCGCGCTCGGGCTACGCCGGCTGCTTGGCCCGGATGTAGTCGACGCAGCCGTCGACCGTGCTCAGACGCGGGTAGTCCTCTTCCGGGATCTCGATCGCGAAGCGCTCGTGCAGGCGGATGATGAAGTTGAGGAAGTCCATCGAGTCGATGTCGAGATCTTGGCGGAGATCGACGCCGGGCTCGAGCTCGGCGGGGTCGATGTCGGGGGCGATCTCGACGAGGGTGTCGATGACGACCTTCTCGATGGCGGTGGCGTCTTGCGTGCTCATAGGGCCTCGGGCTCCTGAAGGAGGCGGTCGACGGCGGCGAGGAAGAGGGCGCCGCGGTGGCCGTCGCTCACCCGGTGATCGGCGGCGAGGGTGAGGACAGCGAGCGTCCGGATCGTCAGCTCTCCGTCGACGACCCAGGGGCGCAGGACCGGCGTGCCGACGCCGACGATCGCGACCTGCGGCGGATAGATCACCCCGGTGACCGCGTCGACGCCGCGATCGCCGAGGCTGGTCACGGTGATCGTCGGCATCTGGAGCTCGGACGAGCGCAGGCCGCCGCTGCGGGCGCGGGCGACGAGGTCGCGGACGCGGACCATCAGCGCCGTGAGGTCGAGGCCGGCGGCGTCCTTGATCGCCGGGGCGATCAGGCCGCCGCCGCGCAGGGCGATCGCGAACCCGAGGTGGACGGGGGCGCTGGGCCTGTAGCGGCCGTCCTCGTAGGTGCCGTTGAGCTCGGGGAAGTCGGCGAGGGCGCGGGCGATCGCCCGCAGGGGCAGGACGGCGGGGAGCAGGCGCTCGCTGACGGGGCGCGCCCTGTTGGTCGCCTTGAGCCAGTCGAGGGCGGCCGTGAGGTCGACCGTGTGGCTCAGGTAGTAGTGGGGGATCTCGCGCTTCGACCGGGCCATCGCCGCGGCGATCGCCTCGCGCATCGCCGCCGCCCCCTTCTCGCTCATTCGCCGGCGGCGGGGCTTCGGGGTGGTGGCGGTGGTGGGAGTTGTCGCCGCGGCCGGGGCCCGCTCGACGTCGTCGCCGGTGATCGACCCGTGGGGGCCGGTGCCGCGGATCGTCGCCAGGTCGATCCCGCGGTCGGCGGCGAGGCGACGGGCGCGGGGCGAGGCGAGCGGGAGGCCGTCGCTGCGCGAGAGGGGAGCCGGCGCGGCGGTCGGGGGCGCTACCCGCTCCTTCGGAGCTGTAGGGGCGTCACCCGGCGCTCCCTGCTCCGTCGGAGCCGCGCTCGCGTCGCTCGCCATAACCTGCTCCTTCGGACTTGTTGGAGCCGCGGCGGGTGGGGGAGCGGGGGCCGCCGCGGTCGCCTCCGGCGCGGGCGCTTCGACCTCGTGAGGCGGTGGCTCAGGCGCTGGGCCGGCGGAGGCCTCGGCCGTCGACGTCTGGGACGACTCCGCTGTGGAGGGCGCAGGCGCGGCCTCGTGTGTGTCCCTTTGAGCAGGTTGTGATGAGCCGACGGCCTTTGCCTCGCTCGACGCCGGCGTCGCGGCCTTCGCCGGCACAGTCGACGCGCCGGCGGCCGGCGGCGTGTCGCCGAGGATCGCGAGGATCGTGTCCACAGGGACCTCTACGCCGACCGGGACGACGATCTCCTGGACAAAGCCGTCGTCGAAGATCTCGACGTCGATCGCCCCCTTCTGGGTCTCGACCACCGCGACGATGTCGCCGCGTGACACCTTGTCCCCGGGCTTCACCAGCCACTCGACGAGGACCCCGGCGTCCATATCGGCGCCGAGCGAGGGCATGCGGAACTCAGCCATGGACCCCCATCAGCGCCCGCGCGGCCGCGGCTATTGACTCGGGTTGGGGGACCGCCGCGTCCTCGAGGTGCTTGGCGTAGGGGATCGGCACCTCCTCGCCGCAGACCCGGGCGATCGGCGCGTCGAGCTCGTAGAACGCCTCCTCCGCGAGGCGGGCGGCGATCTCCGCGGAGAGCGAGCCGCTGCGCCAGCCCTCGTCGACGATCAGCGCGCGGTGGGTCTTGCGGATCGACGCGAGGATCGTCGGCATGTCGAGCGGCCGCAGGCTGCGGAGGTCGACGACCTCGACGTCGATCCCCTCGCCGGCGAGCGTCTCTGCGGCGGCGAGCGACTTGTGCAGCGAGCCGCCGTAGGTGAGGAGCGAGACCTGACCGCCGGCTCGCCGGACCTTGGCGCGGTCGATGTCGATCGCCGCGACGTCCGCGGGCAGCGGCCCCTCGCTGTTGTAGAGGTTGGCGTGCTCGAAGATCAGCACCGGGTTGGGATCCATCAGCGCCGGCCAGAGCATGCCGCGCGCGTCCTCGACCGTCGCCGGCGCGACGATCTTGATCCCGGGGATGTGGGCGTACCAGCCCTCGAGGCTGTG
>JAGQIT010000474.1 GCA_020431135.1 Myxococcales bacterium
TGATGATGCGGATGACCTCGAGGCCGGCGATCCGCCCGGCGTCCTTGGTCGCCTGGCGCTGGCTGTCGTTGAAGTAGGCCGGGACGGTGATCACCGCGCGGTCGATCGGCGCGCCGACGTGGGCCTCGGCGATCAGCCGCATCTCCTGGAGGATGAAGGCGGCGACCTCGGAGGTGCTGAAGACCTGATCGCGGATGGCGATCCGGACGTCGCCGTGCGGGCCCTCGACGAGGCCGTAGGGGACGACGTCGCGCGCCTTGCTCGCGGCCAGCGACTCCCACTTGCGGCCGATCAGCCGCTTGGCGGCGTAGATCGTGTGCGCCGGGTTGGTGAGGAGCTGGCGCTTGGCGAGGTGGCCGACCATGCGCCGGCCGCCCTCGGAGATCGCCACGACCGACGGCGTCGTCCGGTAGCCGCCCTTGTTGGCGATCACCGTCGGCACCCCGCCCTCGACGATCGCCACGCAGGTGTTCGTGGTCCCGAGATCGATGCCGACGACGTACTCCATGGGCTAGACGGCAAAGGCTAGACCCGCGGGCGCCGCGGATCCACACTCTTGCGCGATCCTGCGCCCCGCCGCCGCGGGGGGGGCTCGCGCACAGCGCGCTCCCCTGCCCTCCCGCAGAACACGGATCGGCGCTACCCTCTCATGCCCGAGATGCGCCTCCGCTTCGCCGCACTCCTCGCGCTCGCCCTCGGCGCTGTCGCCTGCAAGCCGCCGCCGAAGGTGACGCCGCCCGATCCCGCGAGCCTGCAGCCGGTCGACAAGCTCCCGGTCCACGCCAACACGCTGATCTACGGCCTCTACTACAAGCGGGCCGCGGTCCTCCGCAACTGGATGTCGCCGGCGCTGCGGGCCCAAGTGTCGGCCCGCGATCTCCTCGACGCAGGCGGGCGGATCGCCAAGACCCACGGCCTCCCGGAGGGCGTCGTCGAGTCCAAGGTCCACCAGGAGGAGGAGCTGACCTGGCACTCGTACCTGGTTCTCCACCGCAAGGACGTCGCCAACGCCGAGGGCGGGCCGATCGTCCTGATGCTCTACCAGTTCGCGGTCGATCCCGGCGATCGCCTGGTCCGCCTCCTGATCCGCGAGCACGTCCGCCTCAGCGACGTCCGCGCGCCGGCCGAGCGCTACCTGGCGATCACCCGCTTCCACTTCCCGAGCGTCGACGAGTGGACGGTGATCCACGGCGGCCGGCGCAAGTCGACGAACTACCACCACGGCAGCCGGGCCCAGCGCTTCGCCTACGACATCGTCGTCAAGAAGGGCGGGCGCGGGCGGACGTCGAAGGCGAACGCCGACCACTTCTGCTACGGCAAGCCGATCACCGCGCCGGCGAGCGGCGTCGTCGTCGTCGCCCGCAACGACGTCCCGGAGAACCGCCCCGGCGAGGAGGGAAAGGGCGGCGGCAACGGGGTCGTGATCGACCACGGCTTCGGCGAGTACAGCTCGCTGTGGCACATGATCCCCGGGACCGTGAAGGTGAAGGTCGGCGACGAGGTCGTCCTCGGCCAGCACCTCGGCAACGTCGGCAACAGCGGCCACTCGAGCGGGCCGCACATCCACTTCCACGCGTCGACCGACCCGCGCAACAAGTCGTCGGAGACGGGGATCCCGGCGCCCTTCGTCGACGTCTACATCGACGGCGTGTGGATGGAGCGGGCGCTTCCCGTCCGCGACCAGCGGATCCGCCGGCCGCCGCTCGTGCCGATCACGCGGGCGCCGAAGCTCGCGGCGGGGCCGACGATCTACCTCGACGTCTAGCGGCCTGCGCGAGCGCTCGCCGTCGCGTACCTCTCCCGGCGCGCTCCGAGACCGCGACGCCCGACGACCTGTCCGATCGTACATCTTCGAGCTGCCGCCCAGGCCGCCATCAGGCCGGGGCGCGCCCGCGCCCGGATCGGCCCGCGCCGGGGTCGCGGCGCCGAGCGGCCCGTGACCTCGCGGCTTTCTTCGCCGGCGCCGGCGCCTGCGGTACGACCCGAGGGTGCGCGACGCCCTCGAACGCTTCCTCGACCGCATGGAGCGCGGCGCCGGCCGCTCGCCGCACACGATCCGCGGCTACCGCCGCGACCTCGAGGCGCTCCTCGACGGCGTCGAGGCCCGCCACCGCCGGCCGCCGGCGCTCGCCGACTTCTCCGTGATGGAGATCCGCGTCCTCCTCGCCGACCTCTTCCCCGACCACGCGCCCGCGTCCCTCGCCCGCGCCCTCTCGGCGATCCGCTCGTTCGGCGAGTTCCTGCGCTCGGAGGGGCTCCTCGCCGACAACCCGGCGACGCTCGTCCGCCGGCCCAAGCAGTCGCAGACGCTGCCGGTCGCGCTCCCAGTCGAGGACGTCAAGGCGATGATCGACGGCCCGCCGGCGCTCACCGACGACGCCCTCGGCCGCCGCGATCGCGCCCTCCTCGAGGTCCTCTACGGGGCTGGCCTTCGGGTCAGCGAGGCCGTCGGCCTCGACCTCGAGGACCTGCGCTGGGAGGGCGGCGAGCTGACCTTGCGCGTCCGCGAGGGCAAGGGCCGCAAGGATCGTGCGGTGCCCCTAGGGACGCGCGGAGCGGCGGCGATCGACGCCTACCTGCGCCGCCGCGATCGCCTCGGCGGCGACAAGGGCGATCCGAAGGCGCTCTTCCGCAGCCGCCGCGGCGGCCGTCTGAGCCCGCGGAGCGCCCGCGAGATGGTCTACCGCCGCTGCCTCGCGACCGGCGCCCGCACCCGCGTCGGCCCGCACGGGCTGCGCCACTCCTTCGCTACGCACCTCCTCGAGAGCGGCTGCGACCTGCGGACGATCCAGCAGCTCCTCGGCCACGCGAGCCTGTCGACGACGCAGCGCTACACCCACCTCGACCTCGGCAAGGTCGCGGCGATCTACGAGCGCGCCCACCCGCGGGCGCACCTGCGACGAGGCGCCAGCGGCGAGCCTGAGCGCGGCTAGCTCCGGCCCCCCCTCACGCCCGTCGCCTGCGCCCGAGCCCGGCCTCGCGCGCCTTCTTCGCCCAGAAGCGGGTGAAGGGCCGACGCCCGGCGCGGCCGACCGCGAGGGCCCGCGTCGTCCACTCCGGGAGCGCCGCGTGGTGCCGCGCCCAGAGTTCACGGCAGGCCGTGACGTCGACAGCGGCGGCGTCCCAGATCGCCGCCTCAAGGGCGGCGCGCTCGCCCTCGAAGGTCCGGCGCCGGCGCTCGTAGTCGAGGATCGTCGCGCGATGCAGCCGCTCGTGCCGCCACCACAGGCTCACGTCCTCGGGCTCGTCGGCGGCGGCCGGCAGCTCGGCGAGGCAGTCGCCGCCGAAGACCACCGGCTTGAAGACGCTGAGGCACGGCGCCGAGGTCCCGGTCATCCACGCCTTCGGGCCGTCCGGCGAGAGGCGGGCGATCATCGACGCCGTCGTCTGCCCGGCGGTGCGGGTCGGCAGGTAGGAGCCGTGGGCGCAGGGCATGCGCATGCGCCAGCCGGTCGCCGGCTCGCCGCCCCCGTGATCGCGGAGGAGCGTCGCCATCCCGGGGAGGCCGACGACGCCGCTGTCCGCGAGGAGCTCGCCGATCCCCGCGGTGCAGCTCGCCCGCGGCCGCGCCCCGGACATCAGGCCGTAGAAGCGGCTGCCAAAGGCGCGGGCGAAGCTGAAGTCCTCCGCCGAGCGGCACCAGCCGTGATCGCGGGCGATCGTGTAGGCGTGCGGGTGGATCCGGTCGAAGTCGGCGTCGATGGTCAGGGCGTTGGAGATCGAGCGGACGCCGCGGACCTTCTGCAGCGCCCACAGCTCGCCGGCGGTCTCGAGGATCCAGGCCTCGTCGCCGTCGGCGACGATGAACGACGAGTGGTAGCGCAGGCCGCCGCCCATCCCCCCGCCCTGCGCGTGGCTGGCGAGGAGCGCGAGGATCACCTCGACGGCCTCGGCCGCCGTCGCCGCGCGCTCGAGGGCGAGGCGCTGGAGGTCCATCCCGGTGAGCCCGCGCTCGGCGACCGGCACCCGGGTGAACACGGCCTCGTTGGCGACCGCGACCCCGGCGGCGTTGATCCCCATCTCGCAGCCCCACATCCAGCGCGGGCGGCTGAGGATCATCGCGTGGGTCCGCGGGACCTGGGGGATCGTCAGATGCGTGCAGCGGAGCTCGGCGCCGGCGGGGTGGACCGCGGCCGGCACCCAGTCGACGAGCTGGACCTCGTCGGGGACGCGGTCGCTGTTCTTCGCCAGCCACACGGGCTCGCCAGGACGGACGATGACGACGCTGTCACACACGCGGGCTCTCCCTGCTCCGTTCTACTCGGTTCTACTCGCCGCCGCGCCGGCGGTCGAGGATCGCCTCGGCCGCCCGCTCGCCGGCCTCGATCGCGCCGTCGAGGTAGCCGACCCAGCGGGTCGCCGTCTCCGTGCCGGCGAAGTGGACGCGGCCCACGGGCGCGCGGAGGGCCGCGCCGACCCGGGTCATCAGCCGCGGCGGCATGATCCCGACGTAGCAGCCGCGGCTCCAGGCCTCGGCCGTCCAGTCGCGATCGATGTAGTCGATCGGCGATGCGGCCTCTTTGCCGAAGAGGCGGACGAGGTGGTCGATCACCGCCCGCCGGCGCTCGTCCGCGCTGAGCTCGCGGCCGCGGGCGACCTCATCGCCGACGATGAAGCCGACGAGCGCCGCCAGCTCGCCGTCGGGCGAGCAGTCGTCGAAGACCATCCGCAGCGGCGCGCCTGTGCTGACGACCTCGCCCGAGTAGCCGGCCTCGCGCCAGAAGGGGCGCGCGTAGGCGGCGACGCACTTGATCACCGAGCCCATCGGCATGTCCTCGTGGAGGCGGCGGCGCGCCTTCGGCCAGCCGGGGTCGACGACGATCTCGCCGATCAGCGCCGGCGGCAGCGCGAGGATCACGTGGCGAGCGCGCAGCGACGGGCGGTCGCCGAGGCGGAGGACGACGCGGCGCTCGCCGAGCTCGAGGGCGCGGACCGGCGCGCCGAGGTGGAGGTCCTCGCCGAGCGGCGCCGCCAGGCGCGTCGACAGCTGCTGCGCGCCGCCGACGAGGCGGTAGCTCTGGGCGCCCTCGCGGACCTCGGCGAGGCGGGTGAAGGAGCCGCCCGCGTGGGTGTAGTGGAGGAAGTAGAGGAGCGAGATGGTCTCGGGCTCGGCGGCGAAGATCGCATGGACCGCGCTCTTGAGCATCGTCCGCGCGGCGACCGTGCGGACGTTGCGGGCGATCCATTCGGCGACCGAGAGGGCGTCGTACTCGGCCGCCCGCTCGGCGCTCGTCGGCGCCGCCAGGGGGATCTTGCGGGCCATCCGCTCGAGGCGCTGGATGCTCATGCCGAGGTCGGCGAGGGCGAGCATCGGGATCCGCGGGAGGAGGCCGCGGTAGGTCCGGCGCTCGCCGTCGAACTCGAGGATCTTCTTGCCGTCGATGTACTGCGGGAAGATCGCGACGCCGAGCTCCTCAGCGAGGGCGAGCGCCCGGTCCTGGGTCGGCCCGAGCCACTGCCCGCCGAGGTCGACCTGCTCGCCGGCGAAGGGCACCGTGAGGGTGCGGCCGCCGACGCGATCGCGGGCCTCGAGCACCGCGACGTCGAGCCCCGCCGCGCGCAGGCGTCGGGCCGCGCTCAGCCCCGAGAGGCCCGCGCCGACGACCACCACGTCGCGCTCGGGAGACCTATCCACCGCCTCCACGCTATCACATGCGCCCGTCGGCGGTGCCCGTCAGTCGCCGCCGCTCGCCGCAGACTTCGCGCAGAGTTCGCACGCCTGCGCACACCTCCGCACGCCTCTGGCGGCTAGCCGCAGGTCGCGCGTCTGTGTCAGCCTGCGGCCGTGCTCGCGGCAGTCCCCAACCTCGAGGCCGTCGCCCTCTCGCCGGTCGTCGGCTGGCTCCTCCTCCTCTGTGCCGCCGCCGCCGGCACCCTGGCGATCCTCGGCCGCGAGGGCTGGCGACGCTGGTGGCTGACGACCGAGGATCCCCGCCCGCTCGCGGCCTTCCGGATCGTCTTCGCCCTCCTGATCCTCGTCGACATCGACAGCCTCGGCGAGCACATCCCCTTCCTCTTCGCGGACGAGGGCCTCCTCTCCGCCGACAACGCCCAGGAGCTCTTCGCGCCGGCCCAGTTCGCCGGCTACGGCGACGGCCACGCGGGCGAGCCGCGCGGCTTCTTCGGCCTCGCCGGCTTCCTGCAGCTCTTCACCGACACCCGCTTCTCGGCGCTCTTCTTCTGGGACAGCCCGACCGCGGTGTGGATCCACCTCGCGCTCTTCAACCTCGCCGGGCTCGCCATGGCGATCGGCCTGTGGACGCGGACCGCCGCGGCCCTGACCTTCGCCCTCTTCTGCTCGTTCCTCCACCGCGACCCGATCTTCTGGGAGGGGACCGAGCTGATCCTCCGCTGCCTCTTCTTCTACCTGGTCGTCAGCCGCAGCGGCCACGCCCTCAGCGTCGACAACTGGCTGCGCTGCCGGCGTCTGCGTCGCGCGGGCGCGCTCTCGATCCCAGGCGGCCCGGGGGACGGCGCCGGCGCCCCGCCGAGCCCGGCGCACCCGCGCGGCCTCGCGGCGATCTACCGGCGGATCCCGGCGTGGCCGCGGCGCCTGATGATCCTCCAGATCGCCGCCCTCTACCTGTACACCGGCGCGGTCAAGAACGGCCCGGTGTGGGCGGCCGGCGACGCCCTCTACTACGCCCTCAACCTCGA
>JAGQIT010000036.1 GCA_020431135.1 Myxococcales bacterium
CGTGACGGAGGCCTCGGGCGGTGACGGCGCAGGTTTCCTCACGGGCAAATTCCCCGCACACTGAAGGTCTAAGTGACTTGGCCAACGTTCAAGGAGGAGTGGTGGATGGACGCGTGACCAGGCGGCGCTCCTTCGCGCTGCTCGCCGGGGCCGCGACGCTGCTCTTCGCCGGTGAGGCGATGGCGGGCGGCGCCCGCAAGGTCCCCGACCTCCGGCAGGATCCGGGCGGCCGCAGCCGCTCGCGCGCGGCGACCCTCTTGGTGCCGCTGACCGTCCACCTCGCGGCGACCGAAGAGCGCCCCGTCGCCACCATCTTCCGCCTGCAGCGGGCGATCGAGCGGGCCAACCAAGCGCTCGACGCCTACGGGATCCGCGTCGAGCTCCGCCAGCTCCTGCGCATGCCCGAGGGGTTCGGGTCGATCACCCGCCGCCGCGATCGTCGGCGGATCGCCCAGTACGCCGAGCCCAACGGCTCCGTCCACGTCTTCATGGTCGACACCCTCGAGCTCCGCGGCGGGCGTCGTGGCGATCGCTCGGTCCGCGGCCTCCACTGGCGCTACCGCGGGGTGCTCCGCCGCCTGCGCCGACACGAGTACGTGATCGTCAGCGGCGACGCGCCGACCACGACGCTGGTCCACGAGCTCGGCCACTTCTTCGGCCTCAGCCACAGCGACAGCGAGGAGAACCTGATGTGCTCCTGTCGCCGCGGGCCGCGGCAGATCTTCACGCCCAAGCAGGGCGAGACGATCCGCCGAGGCGCCCGCGAGTTCCTCCGCGGCGCGTAGCGGCGCCGCGGCGCCTCGTTCCCTTCGGACGCGACCCGGACGACGTTCTCCCCCGCCCTGGTCGTCGTGGTCACGGCGCCGGCGCGCGCGTCGATCGTCGACACGACTCCGTCGGCGACGTCGCCGAGTGTAACCCCCTAGCTTGTCCTGCTTCTTAGGTCATGTTCTCGCGGCGGGGCGCCGCGTGGGCGCGGATTCGTCGATTGAAAAAGCCGGCCGCTTCGCGGATCCTCTGCCCTGCGTGCGAGCCAAGAGCCACACAAAGAAGGTCTACGAGCGCCTCGTCATCCTCGACTTCGAGGCGACCTGCAACCAGGGCAAGGCCCCGGATCCGCAGGAGATCATCGAGTTCCCCTCGGTGCTGATCGAGCTGCCGGGCGGCCACGTCGTCGACGAGTTCTCGACCTTCGTCCGCCCGGTCCACCACCCGCAGCTCACCGAGTTCTGCACCGAGCTGACGAGCATCCGCAGCGAGGACGTCGCCGACGCGCCGACCTTCACGGACGCGCTCGACGCTCACGTCGCCTGGCTGGAGGGCCACAGGCTGATCGGCGGCGACGACCCCGGCGTCATCGTCACCTGCGGCGACTGGGATCTCGCGGTGATGCTGCCGGCGCAGTGCCAGACCGCGGGGCGCTCCGTCGCCGACCTCCCGGTGATCTACCGCCGGTGGATCAACGTCAAGAAGATCTTCGGGAAGTACCGGCGCGGGGCCAAGGCCTTCGGCATGAAGTCGATGCTCCGCAACCTCGGCCTGAAGCTCGAGGGCCGCCACCACCGCGGCATCGACGACTGCCGCAACATCGCCCGGATCGCCGCGGCCCTCCACGCCCTGGGCGCGGAGTACCGGATCACCAGCGAGGTGCCGCCGTCGCGCTACCCGGAGATCGAGGTCGTGCTCCGCCGCGGCGACGTCAGGCACACGGCGGTGCTGAAGAAGCGGGCGACGGGGACGCTCCTCGGCCTCGCCTGCGGCCTCTTCCGCACGCAGATCGTCGAGGTCTACACGGTCGACGGCCAGGTCGTCGGCGACGCGGAGCTCACGGAGCTGCGCCCCGGGACCGAGCTCGTCGCGGTCGCCAGGGGCGAGCGGAGAAATGCGCGCGAGCAAGCACGCCGTTCTCGCGCGGGCGAAGCGGAGAATCCCGAGGAATCGTAGAAACGGGGTCGGGGGCGCGCGGCGGGCCGCGCAGGCGACGTGGGGCACGGGCCGCGCCGCGGGCACAGCTGCGCCTCGGGGTCTGGGGCCGGCGGAGGGTACAATCCAGGGCGATGTTCGGCCGCACCTCGACCGTCGCCGCCCTCGGTCCCGCTCTCGGCCTCGCGCTCGCGCTCGCCTCGGCGAGCGGCTGTCGAACGCCGGAGCAGACCGCCGTCCCGCAGCCGCCCGCGCCGGCGCCCGCAGAGCCGCCGCCGCCGAAGCGGATCGATCGTCAGCTCGAGGCGATCGCCGCCGAGATCGATCCGGGCGAGGTCAAGCCGATGATCGCCGACCTCCCCGAGTGGTTGGCGCCGGCGCTCAAGGGCCAGGTCGACGACAGCGAGGCGCCGGCCGACACCCTCGCGCGGGCGCGTGAGGACCTGACGGCGTGGGAGGAGGCGCGGGCCGACGGCGACGTCGGGGTCGAGTCGTTCGCCCGCTTCGCCCGGGCGATCTACCTCGCGGAGCATCTCCTGGTCTCCGGCGAGGAGGGCGACGGCGATCTCCTCGCCCACCTCGAGCGCCTCTACGCGATGCTCGACCAGCCCTTCTTCACCGGCGAGCGCGGCTTCTTCCGCCAGAGCCTCGGGCTCATCGTCGACGCCGCCGCGCGCGAGGGGATCCTCGCCGAGCAGCGCCAGGTGGGCGAGCTGGTCGCCTTCCTCGACGGGGCGCTCGGTCGGGCCGGGGCGCTCAAGCGGCGGGCCGCGGCGGAGCTCCTCCGGGAGCACCCCGATCGCGTCGAGATCCCCGATGTTCTCCGCCACCTCGCGAGCGACGCGGCCCGCGACCAGCGGTTCGAGCGCGCGGTCGAGCTGTCGGCGCTCGCCCTGCGCCGCGACCCGGACGAGGGCGCGGCGGACCTCCTGCTCCACGCCGACCGCTGCTACATCGCCCTCGACCTCGAGGCCGGCGACG
>JAGQIT010000475.1 GCA_020431135.1 Myxococcales bacterium
GCGCGGCATGGGCTCGGCGGTCGGCCAGGAGTGCAAGCTCAACGAGACGATCACCTCGTGGGCCGCCGAGTACTCGACCGTCCCGGTGCTGATCAAGCTGACGCCGAACGTCGACGACATCGTCCCGCACGGCCTCGCGGCCCAGCGCGGCGGCGCCGACGGGGTGTCGCTGATCAACACGATCAAGAGCATCATCGGCGTCGACATCGACCGCTTCGTCCCCGAGCCGCGGGTCGATCACGCGTCGACGAACGGCGGCTACTGCGGGCCCGCGGTCAAGCCGATCGCCCTCCACATGGTCGCCGCGCTCGCCCGCGACGAGCGCTTCAAGATCCCGATCTCGGGGATCGGCGGCGTCTCGAATTGGCGCGACGCGGTCGAGTTCCTGCTCCTCGGCGCGTCGTCGGTGCAGGTGTGCACCGAGGTCATGCTCCGCGGCTACCGCGTCGTCGAGGACATGATCGAGGGCCTCACCGAGTATATGCGCCGCCACAGCTTCGCCCGCCTGGACGACATGATCGGCAAGGCGGTCCCGAACTACAGCGAGTGGGGCGAGCTCGACCTCAACTACGAGACCGTCGCCAAGATCGACGCCGACAAGTGCATCGGCTGCCAGGCGTGCGTCGTCGCCTGCCATGACGGCGCCCACCAGTGCATCCACCCGCCGAAGGAGGCGGGGACGCGCGTGCCGATCGTCGACGAGGGCGAGTGCGTCGGCTGCAACCTCTGCCAGATCGTCTGCCCCGTGCCGGGCTGCATCGACATGGCCGAGGTCGACAACGGCTTCGCGCCGGCGACCTGGAACGAGCACGTCGCCGGCGAGGCGACCCTGCGGCCGAAGAAGGGCGTCCACACCTGAGTCGCGGGGGGGGGGCGGCCCTCATTTGCCGAGCCCTCGCCGCGTTTTCGGCCCGCGGGTGAAGCGTCAAGGGGCGGCTCGCTGGCGACGCCTGAAGAACCGCGCAGAATCGGCGTTGTGACCCGTGTAGGCGCGGAAAATTCTCGCTTCGCCGCCGATGTGGTCCGTAGTCAGATCGACTCTGTCCACCCGAACTCAAGCTTTCTCCGCGGATCCTGTGGTATTCGACTGCCGCAATGGATGCCGCGTCGGTGAACGTGTTGCAGGCGCTCATCAGCTACGTCCAGTTCTCTCCCGAGGACGCCGCGCTCCTTGCCGAGATGGAGCCGACGCTCGCGCCCTTCTTCCCGCGCGTCGTCGACGCGTTCTACGAGGCGATCCACCGCACCCCTGAGGCGCTCGCCGTCTTCAAGGGCGGCGACGCCCAGATCGAGCGCCAGAAGGGGATGCTCCACGGCTGGCTCAAGGGCCTGGTCGGCGGCGTCTACGACGACGCGTACTACGAGCGCCGGGCGCGGATCGGCCGCACGCACGTCCGCATCGAGCTCGATCAGCGCTTCATGTTCGCGGCGATGAACGTCGTCCGCCGCGGCCTCCACGACGCGCTCGAGGAGTCTGGCTGGGACTCCGCGCGGCGCGTCCTCGGGCACCGCGCCCTCGACAAGATCTGCGACATCGAGCTCGCGGTCATGCTCGAGACCTACCGCGAGGACTCGAACAGCAAGGTGATGAAGACCGAGCGCCTGGCGACGATCGGCCAGGTCGCGGCGTCGATCGGCCACGAGCT
>JAGQIT010000476.1 GCA_020431135.1 Myxococcales bacterium
CTCATGCGAGGCGTCGCGGCCATCGCCGTCGTCGGCCTCACCGGCGGGTCGATCGTCCAGCGCCAGAGCCTCGAAGAGGAGCTCGCGGCGCGCCGCTGCGCCGAGCTCGGGGCCGTCGACGAGACCTGGAGCGAGACCCGCCGCGCCGCGGTCGAGACGGCGATCGTCGGCAGCGGACTCGCCTACGCGCCGAGCACCTGGACACGGGTCGCCGCCCGCCTCGATCGCTTCGCCGACGAGCTCGCCGACGAGCGCGAGGCCGCCTGCGACGCGCACCGCCGCGGGGCCGTCTCCGACACGCTCTACGACCTCCGCCTCGCCTGCCTCGACCGCCGCGCGCGCGACCTCGAGGCCGCCGTCGACCACCTGGCGAGCGCCGACGAGGAGGCTATTCAGGGGGCGATCAAGGTCGCGGCCGAGCTCCCCGGCTTCGCCGCCTGCGCGTCGACGGAGCGCCTCCTCGACCGCCTGCCGCCGCCCGAGAGCGCCGCGACCGAGGCCGCCGTCACGGCCCTCCGCGACCAGCTCCGCGCCGTCCGGGTCCAGGTGCTCGGCGGTGTCGAGGCCGCCGCCAAGGCCGCGATCGCCCCGCTGGTCGACCGGGCCCGCGACCTCAACTACGCGCCGGCGCTCGCCGAGGCCCTCACCCTCCAGGGCTGGATCCTCGAGCGCAACGGCGAGTTCGAGGAGGCCCTCACGCCGCTGATGGAGGCGCTGTGGGTCGCCGAGGCCTGCGGGCACGACCGCACGGCCGCCGACGCGGCCCTCCACCTGACCTTCGTCGAGGGCTACCGCCTGGCCCGCTTCGACGCCGCCGATCGCTGGTCGCATCTCACGCAGGCGATCCTCACGCGCAGCGGCGGCGCCGCGGACCTCGAGCCCCGCCTCGAGCTCATCCACGGCGCCCTCGCGCTGCGCCGCGGCGACCTCCAGGGCGCCCTCGATCGCTTCCAGCGTGGCGCCGACGCGGCCCGCCGCCTCCAGGGACCCGACAGCGTCCACCTCGGCTCGGCGCTCGCCAACGTCGGCATGATCCACGCGATGCGCGGGGAGTTCGACGCCGGACTCGCGACCCTGCGCGAGGCCCTCGCGCACAGCGAGCGGATCTACGGCCCGGAGCACCCCGAGGTCGCGCTCCTCCTCGGCAACATCGCCAGCGCCCACCTCCAGGCCGGCAAGCACGCGGAGGCGCTCGAGCTCTTCGCCGACGCGCTCGACCGCCACCGCGCGATCCACCACGACGACCACATCGAGATCAGCCGCGCCCTCCACAACATGGCCAGCGCCAACGCGGCGCTCGGCAACTTCGAGCGCGCCCGCGAGCTCGACGAGGAGGCCCTCGCGATCCGCCTGCGCACCCTCGGCCGCGAGCACCCCGACACCGCCGTCGTCTACGTCAACCTCGCGGCGATCTACCGCTACCTCGGGCGGCCGGACGTCGGCCTCACCCGCGCGCGCGAGGCCCTCGACATCCTCAGCACGACCTTCGGCGAGGACCACCGCGACTACGTCATCGGCCTCGTCGAGAGCAGCGCCAACCTCGAGGCCGCGGGCGACGTCGACGCGGCGATCGCCGAGGCCTCACGCGCGATCGAGCTCTACGAGGCGATGCCCTCGCCGCCGCCGGAGCAGCTCGCCCACGCGCGCTCGACCCTCGCCTTCGCCCTGTGGTCGAAGGGCGGGGAGGGGCCGCGGGCGCTGGTCCTCGGGCGCCAGGCCTACGCCGACTTCAGCTCCCAGGGCGTCCTCGACCGCCCTGAGGGCAGGGCGATCCGCGACTGGCTCGAGGCGCACGACCCGGACTTCGCCGCGGACGAGCGCGACGCCCCCGACGCCCCGTGAGGCGCCGCCGCTAGGAGGCTGTCCGAGTGTTCGGCGCGCGGCCTCGCGCCGCCTAGCTCACCTTGGCGACCGTGACGCCCCCATGCCGATCGAAGCGGGCCTCAAACACAGGCAGGCCGGCGGCGAGGCGCTCGAGGGTCGCGCCGAGCTGACGATTTGCGAGCGCCTCCATCGTCGCCAGCAGCCGCGCGTGATCGTCGGGGCCGATCCCGAGATCGGGCTGGAGGGTGAAGAAGCCGGCGATCTGCTGGCGGAGGTAGGCGACGACCTGCGGGTGGTTGACGAAGATCTGCAGCGCCCCCGCCGGGGGGATCAGCGGCACTCGAGTGAACGGCCAGATCGGCTCATCGAGAACGACGCTGAGGACCCCGCGCTCGGCGTGATCACCCTCGAGGATGACGTAGTCGAGATCGACCTCGCCGCTCCAGTCCGCCTCGAAGAACGCGCCCAAGAAGGACTCGACCAGGCCGTCGCGGATCCCGTAGACGCCGGCGTTCTCGGTCATCAGGCGGAGGTGACCGCAGCCGATGTTGGCCGGCCGGGTGAGGAGATCGAGCACCCGCGCGCGGTGCTCCGTCGGCGGCCGGTTGAGCCACGCCCGCCAGGCGTCGAGCTCGGCGTCCTCCGGCGGCAGCGCGCCCGTAAGGGCCGGCTCGGCCCGCAGCGCCGCGACCCAGTGATCGAAGGCGTGGCGATCCGTGTGCATGTAGAAGCGCCCGAAGGTCTCGAGGTAGCCGGCGAGGAGGCACTTGACCGTCGCCCTCGGGATCTCCGCGCCCGTCAGCGCCTCGATGCTCGCCAACGCGAGGAGGAACTCGCCGGCGTCGCCCCCCGGCGTGCCGACGATCCCGTTCGGATCGCGGCCGTCGACGCACGAGGTCCGGCTCCGCATCAAGAAGGCCGCGACCTTCACGCGCTGGAGGGCCGCAGGATCGCCGATATGGCGCTCCAGCGCCGCGACCGTGAGCCCGTCGCCGACGGCCACCGACGCCGGCGCCCCCGGGATTCCGACCGTGAACGTGCCGTCGCCGCGCGCGGTCGCGAAGCCGCGGGCGCGCCACTCCGTGATCCCGCCGAAGAGCGCCGCGACCCTCGCTACGCCCGCGCTCTCGAGGGCCTTGGCCGCCGCCGCCGCGCGCTCGCCACGGCGCGACACGAGCACCACCGGGGGGCCGCCCGCGAGCTCGGCCGCGGCGGCCTCGAGCTCGTCGACCGTCGCCCAGGCGGACCCGGGAATA
>JAGQIT010000037.1 GCA_020431135.1 Myxococcales bacterium
CGAAGGACTCGAGGAGCTGGAGGTCGTAGTCGGGGTTGGCGTGGACGACCTGGAGGACGTGGCCGATGATCGTGTCCCGCGACGAGTTGAGGCCGAGCGGATCGATCAGCGACGCCGGATCCTCGAGGACCCGCAGGAGCGTGTGGAAGTAGAAGTTGATCCCCTTCGACCGGTAGTAGTCGGCGGCACACGGGGCGATCCAGAAGCGGGTCATGTCGAGGGCGCCGACGATCCGCTGGATCCGCGTCGGCACCTCGTCGATCCAGCCGAGCTCCTTGAGGCGTTGGAGGCGGGGCTGGACCCGATCCTCGTCCCCGTAGGTCCGCAGGGCTGCGGCGAGGTCGCGGATCTTCTGGCGGCGTGTTGGACGACTCCCCATGACGCGGCGAATCAACCGCAGAGGGGGCTCTCGGAGGCGTGCGGTGGATTGTTGCATGACCGTGTAAAAATATCTGAATAGGCAGGGTGCGCAACCCCCTTCGCACCCAAAATCGCGAGGCTCGCCAGCAATCGTTGCGCGCAAACGCACAGGCGCCCGCCCGCCCACCTCACGACCACCGACAGCGGCCCGTGGAGGCCTATCTCGAAGGCTAGCCCGTCGCCGCGCTCGGGGACGCGACCAGCTCCGCCGGCGGCTGCGGTCGGCGTCGTCGCGGCCGGCAGCGCGGCTCGTCCAGGCCGCAGCGGAAGCGGACGTGGATGTGGCCGTCGTGCCCGCGGGAGTGGCGGACGATCGCCTTCTCGTTCCCCTGTCGGTTGGGCCAGGCGATGATCGGCTTGAGCTCCTCGGCGACCACCCCCTCCCACAGCGCGGCCTGGTAGAGGCGGCGCTGCAGCGGCCCCTCGAGGAAGATCACCTCGACCTCCTCGGTGGCGACGAGGTGACGGACCAGCTCCCAGGCGGCGGCCCAGTCGATCTCGTCGGCGTTCGGCGAGAAGCTCGACGGCACCCCGGGGAGGAGCGGCAGGCGGATGTCGACGTCGCGCCCGGACTGGTGCGAGCGGTGCGGCGGGAAGCGGCCGCCGCGGCGCCGGCTCATCGAGCCGATGACGAGCTCGCCCTCATAGCCTGAGCTGTAGCGGAACTCGCCGATCGCCGTCAGGAGGTTGCGCAGCGTGTGACTCGACGCCCACAGCCAGCGCTCGTGGCCGCGGGTGTAGAGGTCGCTCTCGGGGAGCTGGATGCCGTCGCGGAGGCGCCCGCGCGCCGGCTTGCCGACGCTCTGGGCCCCGTCGAGGCCCTCGGGCAGCGGCGGCGGCGGCGGGCCGTGGCGCAGGTTGACCGTCTGCGGCCGCCCGGGGTCGATCCAGATCGCGAGCTTATGCCCGGGCCCGAGCTCCTTCGGCCGCGGCCAGTTCCAGGCGAGGAGGTCGCGGTAGTCGACGTGGTGCTTGACCGCGATCGACGACCAGCTGTCGCCCTCGAGGACCTCGTACTCGATCTCCTCGCGCGGCGGCGGCACCTGTCGGGCGTGGATCTTCAGGCGCGTGCCCCTCTTGAGAGAGGCCCGCGGCCCGCTGAGGTCGTTCCTGCGGACGACGTCCTCGCGGGTGACGCCGTAGCGCGCGGCGATCTCCGACAGGCGCTCGCGCGGGACCACGACGTGGCGAACCCACTGGCGCGCGAGCGCGTCGGCCTCGTCGGACTCGCCGGCCTCGTCAGACTCGCCGGACTCGTCAGACTCGCCGGCCCCGTCGACCTCGTCGGCCCCGTCGACCTCGTCGATCGTCGCCGCGCCCTCGACCGCCGCCGCGACCTCGTCGCGCGCCGCCCCGTCGTCGTCGCCGCGACCGGCGAGCAGAGCGAGGGCTGCGAGGGCTGCGAGCACCTCTTCAGGGTAATTGATCGTTCGCCGCCCGGTCACCCGCATGCGCATAGAGCGCCGTTCGCCCGACCGTTCACCCCGGGTTTGAGACCGTTCGCCGCGTTCGCCCGAAAACCTCGGCCCGCGCCTGCGTAGATGACCTCGTGACCACGCAGAAGACGACCTGGAGAGGATGGCGCCGGCACTTCAGCGCGCAGGCGCGGCGACCCCTGCCGCCGCTGCCCGCGAGGATCGACGTCCCTGAGGACCTCCGCGCCCCGCTCGCCCGCTCGCTCGCCCGCTTCCAGGTCGGCGAGGGCGGCGAGGGCCGAATCGCCCACCAGATCTACCGCACCCGCCTGGCGACGATCGACGACGACTACAGGGCGGCGCTCCGCCTCTTCGTCCGCGAGGAGGGCCGCCACGCCAGGATCCTCGCGCAGATGGTCCGCGGCCTCGACGGCGCGCTGGTCAAGAGCACGTGGAGCGAGCGCCTCTTCGTCGGCGTCCGACGCCTCGCCGGCGTCCGCCTCAAGCTCCTCGTTCTCCTCGCCGCCGAGGTCGTCGGCATCGGCTTCTACGGCCACCTCGCCCGCCGCCTCCCCGCCGGCGAGCTGCGCGAAGCGCTCGCGGAGATCACGGCCGACGAGTCCGCCCACCTCGACTTCCACGTCGACTTCTTCCGCCGCGAGACCGCCGGATCGCGGGCCCGCAAGGCGCTCTTCGCCGGGCTCTGGATCGCCATCGCCGGCGCCGCCTGCCTCCTCGTGGTGGTCGATCACCGCGCGACCCTGCGGCGCTCCGGCGGCGGCTCCTGGGCGGCGATGCGAGACTACGGCCGGCGGATCGCCGCGGTGCTCCGCGCGACCCTCGACGCGCCCGAGACCGCAGACGCGGCGGCAGAGTCGATCGTCGGCCGCCCCGCCCCGCGGATGTCGGCGGCCTCCTGAACGCGACCGCCTAGGAGGCCGTCCAGTAATCGCCGCGCTCCCTCGCGTGCCCACGCCGCCGCGCTTGGCTCCGCCAGAGCTCGCGGTGCGCCCGGTACGGCAGCGATCTGACGGCGATCGAGCGGGACGACGAGTTCGGCGCGAGGCGACGCGACGAACACTCGGACAGCCTCCTCGCAGCCCGTCGGCGAGACGCGCTCCGACAACACGCCGCTGTGCCCGGGTCGCACCGCAGGTCTGGCGGAGTGAAGCATGTCGACGACGGCGCCGAACTCAGCTGATCCCGAGGCGCCGACGCAGCCGCCGCGCGGCCTGGCGGGCGATCGGCACCTCGCCGCCGTCCCGCATGTGCGCCCGGTAGCCGCCGGTCTCGAGCGGCTCCAGGCGATCGATCCGCTCGAGGTTGATCAGCGCCCGCCGGTGGACCCGCTCGAAGCTCGCGGCCGGCAGGCGATCCTCGAGCTCCTGGAGGCTGAAGTCGCAGAGCAGCGCGCCCCTGTCGGTCTGGAGGGTGACGAGCGCGCCGTCGAAGAGCGCGTACGAGATCGCCGACGGGGCGACGAGCACGACGCCCTCGCGGGTGCTCACGGCGAGGCGCTCGAGCGCAGGGGACGGCGGCTCGGGGTCCGCGGCGCCGCGGCTGCGCACGCGCTCGAGGGCGCGGCGGAGCTTGAGCGCGTCGATCGGCTTGAGGAGGTAGTCGACGGCGCCGACGTCGAAGGCCGCGAGGGCGTGCTCGCCGTAGGCGGTCGTGTAGATGATCTCCGGGCCGTCCTCGGGGAAGAGCGCGCCCGTCTCGATGCCGCTGAGCCCGGGCATGCGGATGTCGAGGAGCACGACGTCGACCTCGGCGCCGCCGTCGAGCACCTCGAGGACCTCGGCGCCGCGCGAGCACTCGCCGGCGATCTCGACCCCGGGGAGCTCGCCGAGCAGGCGGAGGAGGCGGCGACGGGCGAGCGCCTCGTCGTCGGCGATCAGGATCCGGAGGTCACGCCGCGCCTTCACCATCGGAGGTCTCGGCTCATACTGCCTCGATCGGCGCGCGCGCGGGGAGAACGATCGTCGTCACCGTGGCGTCGCCGTCGGCCTCGAGGGTCAGCGAGGCGCCGCCGCCGTAGGCCAGCGCGAGCCTGCGCTCGATCGTCGGCACCCCCTCGCCGCCCGGCCGCCGCCCCGTGAAGCGCCCCGGGTTGCGGATCGTCACCGTGCAGCCCTCGCCCGCGAGCGCGACCTCGACCCGCACCTCGCCGCCGTGCCCCGCCGCCGGGCCGTGCTTGATCGCGTTCTCCACCGCCGGCAAGAGGAGCATCGGCGGCAGCGCGAAGTCGCCGACCTCGCCGTCGACGGCGATCGTCGAGGTGAAGCGGCTCGGGTCGCGGATCCGGTGGAGCTCGAAGAGATCGCCGCACAGCTCGAGCTCGCGTCGCAGCGGCCACGACGCGAGCTGGACCCCGGCGAGGATCGTCCGCAGCATCGTCGACAGGCGCAGGATCGCCGCCTCCGCGACCGCGCCGTCCTCGCGGCACCACTCGGCGATCGCGTTGAGGGTGTTGAAGAGGAAGTGCGGGTCGAGGTGCGAGCGCAGGGCGAGGAGCTGGGCGCGCTCCGCCTCGCGGGCGAGGCCGTCGGCGCGCTCGCGCTCGCGCTCGAAGCGGCGCTCGAGCTCGACGTCGCGACCGAGCCCCCAGCCGCCGACCCAGAAGAGCGCGAGCGACACGGCCATGCTCTCGCGTCCGGTCAGGAAGGTCGCGCCGACGCCGAGCGCCTTCGGGACGACGATGCCGAGGAAGCCGACGAGCAGCAGCCCGGCGCCGCCGTAGATCACGAGCCCGAGCCAGCGCCGCGGATCGTCGCCGACCGGCCGCAGGCGCCGCCACAGGTAGGGCGCGACGAGGACGAAGGTGACGCACATCAGGACGCCGAGCGGCAGCGCCAGGGCGTCGCGCGAGAGGCTGTGCTGGGCCGCGACCAGCGGCGTGCTGACGAGGAGGATCGGGATCAGCCGCCGCGGCGCGCCGAGGGCCGCGAGGGTGTCCGCGAGGAGCCCGCGAGGCTCGCTCACGAGGTCCCTGCCCGCGCCCCGCGGACCCAGGGGAGCTGCGATCGCAGCGCCCCGCGGCGCTTGCCGACGACGTTCATCCAGGCGGTCCGCAGGAGGATGGCGAGATCCATCGTCGCGCTCTGGCGGAGAACGTAGGCGCGGTCGAGCTCAGCCGTCAACTCGACCCCCTGCGCCTGGCAGATCTGCGCGAGGCCCGTGAGCCCCGGCGGCACGTCGAAGCGCCGGGCGAAGGGCGGGTAGGCGGCGCTGAGGCGCTCCGCGTCGGCCGGCGTCAGCGGACGCGGCCCGACCAGGCTCATGTCGCCGACGAGGACGTTGACGAGCTGCGGGAGCTCGTCGAGGCCGCGCTGGCGCAGCCACGCCCCGAGGCGCGTCGGTCGGCGATCCTTCGGATCCGCCTCGGTCGTCATCGTCCGCAGCTTGAGGATCCCGAAGCGGCGCCCGCCGACCCCGACCCGCGCCTGACGGAAGAAGATCGGCCGCCCCTGCCCGACCAACACGACGAGCGCGAGGCCGCCGATGAGCGCCGCGAAGAGCGGCACCAGGGGGAGGAGGAGCGCGAGGTCGAGGGCTCTCTTGGCGGCGCGGCGGCGCATCAGCACGCCTCCCCTCGGCGACCGTCGACGACGTCGAGGTCGAACCACGGGAGGAGGGCCGCGGCGATCCAGAAGATCGGCGCGACCGCGGCGACGACGAGGAGCAGGGCGACGAGCCCCGCGAGTGCGAGCAGCTTGGCGGTGATCGGCATGTCTCTCCGACGCCGACCATCGCCGACGCAATGCCCCCTCGGGGGGCCTCTCGCCGCCAGAGGTCGCCTCCCCGCGGCGAGCGGTCCGCCTCCCCGCCTGAGCGGCGGCGGCTCCGTACGCCGCGCGAGCGATGTAATTCGGCCACTGTCAGAGTCGCCGCGACGTCCGCGCGCGGCGAGCGAATCCGCGCTATCCTCGGCGCGCAGCCCAGGAGCACCGACGATGGCATTCGACGAGCACCTCGCCAACCGCGTCCGCGACGTCTTCGGCGTCGACCCAGCGATCCTCGAGAAGAAGATGTTCGGCGGCCTCGCCTTCATGGATCGCGGCCACATGTGCTGCGGGATCCTCGGCGACGAGCTGATGGTCCGCGTCGGCCCCGACGCCTACGACGAGGCCCTCGCGGCCGCCCACGCCCGACCGATGGACTTCACGGGACGCCCGATGAAGGGGATGGTGATGGTCGCTACCGACGGCCTCGCGGACGCCGAGGCCCTCCGCGCGTGGGTCGATCGCGGCCGCGCGTTCACGGGGACGCAGCCGGCGAAGAAGCCGAGCCCGGCGAAGGCCCGCCGGCGCTAGGAGGCTGTCGGAGTACTCGGCGCGTGACCTCGCGCAGCAATCGTCGGCCCTCTCGGCCTCGTCAGGACACCGCAAGTCCTGACGGGGCCGAGAGGGTCGGCGAGGCCAAGCGAGGGCCCGTGACGAATACTCCGACAGCCTCCTAAGCGAGCGCGCGTCCTGGCGAGCGCGTCCCGGCGTGCGCGGCACGGGAGCGCGCCAACTCATGTCCGAAGCGACAGATCGCCCGCGCTCCGGCGGCGAAGCGCGCCATCACCTCGCCGCGCGGCGCGGCGCTCCCGAGCGATCACTCCGAAGGTCGCGCGTCCGCGGAGAGTTCGCATCTCCCCCGCGCCGCCCCCGCCAATCAAGAGCGGTCACCCGCGTCGCGCCCCGAGATCGCCGCGACGCGGGCGGTCGCGCGGTGGCGGGCCCACCAGCCGGCCGCCACCGCGCAACAACATGACCACCTAGACATGTGCATATGGACATGTATGAATGGACATAGCTCAGATCTTCTTGGACACGCTTCTTGCATACCTCTGAGAAGTTGTTATGATGATGCGGTCGCCTCGCTGTCGAGTGTTCGCGCTCCGGCCTGGGCGACCGGCAGATCGACGGGCTGAAGGATCCCGTCGAAGCCGTCATTTCTATTGGAGAGCAGCAGAAGGAGCGTCGATGCAGTCAGCCGGAGTCCCGCAGAGCCCCACCCCGATCCAGAGCAAGCCCAAGCCCGCGCCTCAGTACGTACGCCACGCCAAGCGGCCCAAATGGGGCATGGGCGCCTTCCTGTCGGAGCGCGACGGCAAGCGGAGCTACCGCTTTGAGGACGGCGAGATCCGTGCGTTCAAGGACGGCTACTTCCACTTCCTCGATCCCGTGCGGCCGCCCGACTCGATGACGCAGGTCGAGATCCAGCAGCTCAGCGCCACCGAGGATGGACAGGCCGATCTCCCGGGCCTGCGCGCCCAGCTCGCCCTCTTCCTCCACGACTACCCGGGCGGCTTCGAGGACTCGAAGTGGCTGCACAAGAAGCGCGGCGTCGCGGTCAAGCGCGTCCTCAAGCGCCACCGCGAGCCGGTGCTCGCCAAGGCCGCGCGCGTCCTGTCGCTGACGAACATCGACAAGCGGATCGCGGCGGGCGAGCACAGGATCCTCTGGGACGAGGTCACCGACCTGATCGCCAGCACCGACCTCGTGCCCTCCGGACACGCCAAGAAGCTGCGCAGCATCAGCCCGAGCCCCGCCCTCAGCAACGGCCTGCGCACCTTCCTCCACGGCGCCGACGAGGAGTCGATCCGCTTCGACGCGCTCCGCCGCGTCCTCGGTCGCGGCGCCTGGACCTGGCCGGTCGTCAGCACGCTGCGCGGGCTCGTCGATCCCCTCGGCGAGGTGCCGATCCGGCCGAGCGTCTTCTCGGTCCAGGCCAAGGCGATCGCGGCGTCGATCAACGCGTCGCGGACGCCCTCGGCCCGCGCCTACGAGAGCTACCTCAGCCTCGCCCGCCACGTCCGCGACTGGCTGATCGCCCAGAACATCGCCCCAAAGGACCTCTTCGACGTCCACGACTTCATCTGGGAGACCCTGCGCCCGGCCGCGCGCAGGCGCATCGACGACCTCTCGGTGACGTCGGTGACGACGCGCCCGGCGGACAACCCCGAGAGCGTCGCCGCCTGATCCACCCGGCCGAGCTGCGCACGCTCAAGAGAGCCGACGCGGGGGACCGCGTCGGCTCCTCCTCCTTTCGGACGCCTCGCTACGTCGCCGAGGTGGGCGCTCCCGGGCGGCCCCGACGGAGCGAACGACCGCCACGCCTCGGACCTGTCCGCCGCGACAGTGCGATCGGGATCGACGAGCGAGGGCGAGGGCGAGGGCGCGGGTGGGCTCTACTTGCCCATGAGGTCGACGAAGGGCACGCCGTGCTCCTCGCAGACCATCTGGACGACGTGGCGACCCGAGGTCACCGAGGGCGGGATCCCGCCGCCGGGCTCGACCCACTGCCCCGCCATGTGGAAGCGCCCGAGGCCCGGGAGGGTCTTGCCGACCCGCGTGCGGATCGTCGCCATGGTCGGCAGCCACCCCTCAAAGGCGCCGCGGTAGCTCCGCGCGAAGCGCCAGAAGGTGTAGGGCGTGGCGACATCGACCAGCTCCTCGGCGGCCGCGAGGCCCGGGAAGTGGCGCTCGAGGCGAGCACACACCTCAGCGGCGAGCTGCTCCTTGAGCTCGCCGTAGCGCCCCGGCGCGTGGTGGACGTCGTGCCAGAAGTCGAAGTCGCCGCCGACGAGCGCCTGGATCACGCAGCCGTCCGCCGGCGCGAGCGTCGAGTCCTCGGCCATGTGGCGGATCGCGAGGACGTCAGTCGAGTCGGGCCCGATCGTGAAGGGCTCGGCGAGGCGGAGCTGGAGCGCCCGCGCGACGTCCGGCCAGCGCCGCCGGGCGCCGAAGGTCACGAGGGAGACCGCCCCGAACATCGGCCAGGTGGCGAAGCGCTCGCGGATCTTCGCGTCGGTGTAGGCGCCGCCGAGCATGCGAAAGATCGTCGTCGGGCCCGGCGCGGTGGAGATCACGTGGTCGGCGCGGTGGGTGCTGCCGTCGGTCAGGTGCACGCCGACCGCCCGGTCGTTCTCGACGATGATCCGATCGACGTCCGCGCCGTAGCGGATCGAGCCGCCGACCGCCGCGAGGCGTCGAGCCATCCCCGCGGAGAAGCGCCGCGAGCCGCCGACGACCGTGCTGAGGTTGCCGCGCTCGAGCTCGCCGAGGAGCATCGCCATGAAGGCCGCCGGCATCTCGGGGACGAAGAGCCCCTTGAGGGCGAAGCGCAGCGTCGGGTGGCGGACGCGCTCGGCGACGTCGCCCATCGTCTCCGAGCTGCCGATGAAGAGGCGGAGGCGATCGCGGGCGTGCCAGAGATCGACCATCGTCGACCACAGCCCCTGGACCTCGGGGGCGTCGCGCACCGGCGGCGGCGCCGTGCCCTCGGAGCGGCGCGCGAGGTCGACGAGCTCGCGGAACACCGGCAGGTCGTAGGGCGCGATCCGATCGACCTGCGCGAGGAGGCCGTCGAGGTCACGACTGAAGGTCAGGCTGTCGCCCGTGAGCTCGTCGAAGACCTCGGTGAACACGTCGATCGTCCGCAGCTCGACGTCGTCGAGGGCGCCGACGCTCTCGTAGAGCGCGCGGTACGGGTCGCCGTCGCGGCCGCCCATCAACCAGTGAATGCAGCCGTCGATCGTGTAGTCGCCGCGGCGCCAGCTCGTGCACACGCCCCCGGGCTCGCTGTGGTGCTCAAAGAGCTCGACCTCGAAGCCGCAGCGCGCCGCGTGGATCCCCGCCGAGAGGCCCGCCACGCCCGCGCCGATGATGATGATTCGCTCGCCCATCGCGGCCGACGATAGCGACCGCGGGCGCGGAGCCGCGGCGCAGCATATGCGGGGGTCTGCGCGACGACGCGCGGATACACGCCTTCTCCGAATCTCTACCACAGGCTCAAATCTTAGAACTTTGTATATATCCGCATTGTGCGCAGCTCATCGGCCTGGGCCCACACCAACACGACAACACTTTGATTTTACTCGTGATTTTCTAAGGTTCATCGAGGTCATCGAGGACCTGGTCCGAGTCCTGCTCTTCTCATCGGCATCGGCCGCCCAGGCGGCATGCAAGGAGAACCCACGATGGCCAACAAGCAGCTCTTCCGCACCCACTCCGCGGTCCCGGCGACCGACGCCGTCAACGAGGCGGGCGGGGTCGCCTACGCCCTCCCGGCCAAGCAGGCGCTCGCGCAGTACGCCGCGACCGGCTGCCTCAGCGGCACCTACTACGCGGGCGCCGCGGAGCAGCTCGACAAGGTCCTCGGCCTGTGCGGCCCGGTCGACGCCGAGTTCATCGCCAAGACCGCCATCTACGCCCGTCAGCGCGGGCTGATGAAGGACATGCCGGCGCTCCTCGTCGCCCTCCTGGCGGCCCGCGACGGCGCGCTCTGTGAGCGGGTCTTCGACCGCGTGATCGACAACGGGAAGCTCCTGCGCAACTTCGTCCAGATCCTGCGCTCCGGCGTCACCGGCCGGCGCTCGCTCGGCTCGCGGCCGAAGCGGATGATCCAGCGCTGGCTCGACAAGCGCAGCGACGAGGCGCTCTTCCGCGCGAGCGTCGGCAACGACCCGTCGCTCGCCGACATCATCAAGATGGTCCACCCGAAGCCGGCCGACGCCTCCCGTCGGGCGCTCTACGCCTACCTCATCGGCCGGCCCTACGACGTCGCCGCGCTGCCGGCCTGCGTCGCCAGCTACGAGGCCTACAAGGCCGGTCTCACCAAGGAGGTCCCGAACGTCAACTTCCAGCTCCTCACCAGCCTCGATCTCGACGCGGCCGCCTGGCGGTCGATCGCCAAGGACGCCGGCTGGCAGATGACCCGCATGAACCTCAACACGTTCGCCCGCCACGGCGTCTTTGACGAGGCGTCGATGATCAAGGCGATCGCCAAGCGCCTCGCCGATCCGGTCGCGGTGAAGCGGGCGCGGGCCTTCCCGTACCAGCTCATGGTGGCCTACACCCAGGCGGGCGCGGAGGTCCCGAAGCGGGTCAAGGACGCCCTCCAGGACGCGATGGAGCACGCGCTCATGAACGTCCCGGTCGTCGACGGGCAGGTGTATGTCCTCCCGGACATCTCGGGCTCGATGCACTCGCCGGTCACCGGCTACCGCAAGGGGGCGACCTCGGCGGTCCGCTGCATCGACGTCGCGGCGCTGATCGGCGCCGCGATCCTCCGCGCCAACCGCGACGCCGAGGTCATCCCCTTCTCGGATCGCGTGGTCCGCTGCCAGCTCAACCCGCGCGACACGGTGATGACCAACGCCCGCAAGCTCGCCGGCCTGCCCTCGGGCGGGACCCAGTGCGCGGCGCCGCTGCGCGAGCTCAACAGCCGTAAGGCCAAGGGCGACCTGGTGATCTTCGTCTCCGACAACGAGTCGTGGATCGACGGCAAGCGGCCGCGCTGGTCGGGCACCGGCGTGATGGAGGAGTGGGCCAAGTTCAAGCGCCGCAACCCGCGGGCGAAGCTGGTCTGCATCGACATCCAGCCGTACGGGACCACCCAGGCGCCGGATCGCGACGACATCATCAACATCGGCGGCTTCTCCGACGCCGTCTTTGACCTCATCGCCGCCTTCGCGCGCGGCGAGCTCAGCGCTGACCACTGGGTCGGCGTGATCGACGGGATCGAGCTCTGATCCCGAGGCGGCCGCCGCTCGCCGGCGGCCGCCAGACAACAAGGCCCCAACTCCAACGACCTCTGATCACGAATGCCTGTGGGACTACATCTGGGGGCGCGAGGTCCCTGGTTCGAATCCAGGTCGCCCGACTCGGGCGGTAGCACAGCGGTAGTGCGCGCGCTATTGTGTCTCACAACCCCCTCGTCGTGATCACCCTTCTCCTCGATCTTCGGGCGCGAATGCTGGTGGGAGTACATTCTTCCACAATGCACACCTCTCACTGACCCCTCGTCGCGCCCACCTTCTCTGGCTGTGAATGCCTGTGGGAGTACATCGGTTTGCACCTCTCACAACGCCCTCGTCACGGCCGCTCTCTT
>JAGQIT010000477.1:0-2656 GCA_020431135.1 Myxococcales bacterium
CGCCGCGGCGAGGAGGCGGCGGCGAGGAGGCGGAGCGTCGCCTGGTTGCCGAGGTAGGGCGCCTCGCTCTGCGTGCGCGCGGGGCCCGTCGTCGCCGCGGTCGGGCTGTCGCTCGGCTGTCGCTGCTGCTCCTTGCGCTGCACCTTCACCTCCTCGATCGCGCCTATCCTAGCGAGCGACCGTTGGCCGCGAGAACGGGAGAGATCGAGCACAGGCGCCGTCACGAGCCGTCAGGTTTCCCCCGCCGACGACGAAGAGAACGCTGCGCCGGGGGCGCGCTCGCCTCCCTCGGAGCCGCGCGAAGCGGCTCTGGCGGCGAGGGCAGGTGAGGGAGAGCACCGGCCCTCGAACGCCGCCGCGGGCGGCCGGGCGCCCGGGGGCGATCCTGCGACGGAGGTCTGCGCGCGTTCGATCAATGGTCATGTCCTAAACGACATGTTAAATCCGCGCCGATCTCCGTCAGAGCGCGAGGTCGTCGGCGTATGACAGGGGCATGGCCGACGCCTCCGACGCCTACGCGATCACGACGGTGATCAATTGCCTCAACATGACGGCGCTGTGGTTCGGCAGCGGCGCTGTGCGGACGCTGAGCAAGACGACCCCGAACGCCGAGGACGCGCGGACGATGGTCAAGGACGCGGCGGTCGTCGGCGAGGACCCGCCTGCGGTCGCCCGGGTGCTGCGGGTCCACGCCAACACCTTCGCCAACACCGTGCCCTTCCTCCTGCTCGCCCAGGCCTACGTCGCCGCCGGCGCGGAGGCGACCGCCGCTTGGGTGATCTTCGGGACCTTCACCGCGGCGCGGGTCCTCTACTCGATCGTCTACCTCCGCGGCCTCCAGCCCTGGCGCTCTATCGCCTACGGCGCCGGCCTCCTGACGACGCTCGCGCTGATGGTCCACCTCGCCGCGCTCGCGCTCGGCTGAGGGGCAGGAGGAAGGAGAAGAGGGCTCAGGCGCCGCCGAGCCAGAGCACAGCGTTGACGAAGAGCGCGCGGTGGTCGAGGGTCGGGTCGTTGTAGGCGTCTTTGCCGGCGATCGAGGTCCCGTGCGAGTCGGTGCCGTCGCCGAGGATCGCCGAGTCGGTGACGAAGAAGACCCGGCCGGCGCCGACCTCGACCGCGCCGGCGGCGACGTCGACCTCGCTCGACGCGGCGTCGTCGAGGACGACGAGGCCGGCGCTCGGGTGGGCGCCGGTGAAGTGGGCGGTGCTCCCGAGGTAGAGGCCGATCTTCGCGACCGTCCCGGCGGGCCCGGCGATGATCGGGTGGGCGGGCGCCTCGATCCGCGTGAGGGTGAGCTCCTCCTCGATGTCGATCTCGTCGAAGCGCAGGCCGAAGGGGTCGGCGCGCACCGGGTTCTTGTCGAAGAGGTCGTTGAGCGCCCCGACGGCGCTCCAGCCGTTGCCGTCGCGGTCGGCCGAGACGTGGTTGGCGGCGAGGAGGAGGCCGCCGCCGCCGTCGACGAAGTCGATCAGCGCCTGCTTCTCGGCGCTGGCGAGGGCGCGGCTCGGCTCGACGACGACGAAGACGTCGTAGTTGCTGAGGTCCTGCGGGTTGCCGGCGTCGCCGTAGCTCAGCCGCCCGTCCCAGGCGGTGAGGGTCTCGACGAGGTGGCCGCCCTGGTAGAGGTCGAAGGCGAAGGACGACAGCGAGCCCTTCCACTCGTTGCGCGAGGTCGGGTTCGACGGCGTCGGCAGGCGCCCCCACGGGTCGACGATCCAGTCGGAGTTCGGGCCGTTCGACGCGGTCTCGTCGAGCGTGAGGTCGAAGAGGACGCGGAGCTTGCCGGCGGCGAGCGAGCAGCTCGGGTCGAGGGCGAGGCAGTCGTTGTCGTCGCAGTTGACGAGGCCGTCGCCGTCGCCGTCCTCGCCGCTGCCGCAGGCGTTCTCGACCTTGGGCTGGACGCAGACGTTGACGAAGGGGTTCTTGTAGCAGTCCGGATCGGCGCAGTCGGGGCGGCCGTCGTAGTCGTCGTCCTTGCCGTTGCTGCACAGCTCCGGCGTGCTCTCGTAGGCCGAGAGGGCGCCGCAGGCGACGACCGAGGGGTTGCGCGAGCAGCTGAAGTCCTCGCAGTCGGTGTACGAGTTGCCGTCGTTGTCGAGGTCGTCGTCGCAGACCTTGTCGGCGCTCTCGAGGGACCAGGGGAAGGGGTTCTTCCCTGCGCCGGGCGGCGGGCCCTGGGGCTCGGGGTCGCCCGTGGTCTCCGCGCTCGTGTCGGTGCCGGCGGCCGTCGTCGACGCGCTGTCGCTGTCGCTGCCCGTGGCGGTGTCGGTGGTCGTCGCGTCGGCGCTGTCGCCCGTCGCGGTGTCCGTCGCCGTGCCCATCGGCCCCGGCTGGCAGCCCGCGAGGATCGCGGCGAGCGCGAGGGCCGTGGACGTGGCGGAGGGGAGCGAGAGCTGGCGCGGGCGACCCATCCCGGTCGGTCTATCAGCCCGCGCCGCCCGAGGCCAGCGGCCTGGGTCGCAGCGGCCCAGCGCAGGAGTCCTCAGGGTCAGGGCCGGGTGCGGTTCGGCGGCGGCGCGGGACCTGGGGTGAAGCGGCGCGGGGGAGGGCTCCCGGTCGCCGTGTGGCGCCGCGCTCGGCGGAGGGTGTAGCATCGACCTAGCATGCAGATGTGGGGGGCGACGGCGGTGGGGAGGCGCGGCGCTCTCCTCCT
>JAGQIT010000477.1:2801-3810 GCA_020431135.1 Myxococcales bacterium
CGACGTCTGGCGCCGGTCTTCTCTGTCCAGTGGGACAGGTCTATCGCTGCAACCTCCCGGAGACCGACGAGGTCGGCTACGACTGCGGCCCCGGCTCGGGCTGCGTCGACGCGCCCGGCTGCGTCGAGGACAGCTGCGCCGAGCCGTGGGCGGCGGTCGACGCCAACGACGGCGTCGTCTCCTGCGCGCTCGATCCGTCGGCGTGGTGCGACCTGTGGGCGCAGGACTGCGGCGAGTTCGCCAAGTGCGTCCCGTGGAACGACGACCCGGACTACGGCGGCTCGTGGGACGCGTCTCGCTGCGCGCCGCTCGTCTTCGATCCTGTACCCGCGGGGGCGGCATGCCAGGTCTACGCCGAGGGGACGCGCGGCCTCGACAATTGCGGTGGCAACGGGATCTGCCTCTTCGTCGGCCTCGATGACCAGGGGACCTGCGTCGCCCAATGCGACGGCGCTCCGGACAACCCAACCTGCGCGGAGGGACACCTCTGCCACATCAACGGCAGCGGCGTCACCCAGCTCTGCCTGCCGATGTGCGATCCGCTGGCCGACGACTGCGGCAGCGGCTCCGTGTGCCTGCCGCACTGGCAGGGCTTCTTCTGCGACTACGACGCGAGCGGCGACTACGGCGTCTACGGCGATCCCTGCGAGTACGCCAACGCCTGCGACCCCGGGCTCGCGTGCTTGAGCAGCCAATACGTCCCCGACTGCGAGGCCTCCGGCTGCTGCACGCCCTTCTGTGAGACGACTGCAGAGAACACCTGCCCGGGCGCGGAGCAGGGGCAGGTGTGCATCCCGTGGTTCGAGGCGGGCATGATCCCCGAGGGCTACGAGGCGCTGGGCGTCTGCGGGATCCCCCAGTGAAGGGGCGCGGCTACCTCGTGGGTGAACACGTCGCCGTCGCTGACGACGGGAGATGAACGACGCGGTGCCCCGCGCCGAGGCGTCAGTCTTCCGCGTCCGGGGCCTTCGGAGGAGCCGGGACGTCGAGCTCCTCGAGCGCCGGCCAC
>JAGQIT010000478.1 GCA_020431135.1 Myxococcales bacterium
GAGCTCCTCAGCGCCCTCGACGGCACGGTCTGGCACGGCGCCCAGACCCGCGGCGGCCTCGAGCGCGCGTATGAGCTGCGCTTCGACAGCGACTCGCTCCTCTGGTCCGAGCTGCGCAACCCCTACGGGCCTGCGCGTCTGCGCGAGATGCGGGCCTTCCAGGTCGAGGACGACGGCCTCACGGTCCACTCGACGGTGATCCAGCCGCCGGGGTGGGAGGTTCATCCGGAGAACGGGCGCAAGGACGACTGGACGATCGAGGTGCTCGACGGCGACCCGCGGATCCTCCGAACTACCCGCGACGGCGCCGTCGAGGAGTTCACGGAGGGCGAGTGGCCGGCGCCGGAGGGCGGGCTGACGGCGACGGCCCACGTCTTCAAGGTCGGCGGCGCCGTCGACGAGGCCTTCTGCGACTCGGGGGCGAGCGGCTTCGAGTACCCGACGCTCTTCGCCTTCGCCCGCGGCGACTCCGACGAGATCGTCGCCAGCGACGTCGTCGCCGGGGCGCCGCTCCTGAGCTGGACCGACCCGAGCCAGAACAACCAGTTCTCCCTCAACGACGTCCCCGGCTTCGACCAGCTCGGCGGCACCGAGCTCAGCGACTCCTTCAACTTCTTCGTCACCTACACCGGGACGATCAGCCACCCGGGCGGCAGCTTCGAGATGCGCGAGGCCGACGACAGCGTCGAGGACGCGGTCTGGGTCTTCATCGGCGACAAGGTCGGCAGCGACAACACGAAGGACCTCTTCCTCGAGGTCCACGGCTTCGCCTGGCTCGACAAGACCCCCGACGAGCCGAGCGCCAACCTCCCCGCCGGCGAGGTCGCGATCGAGGCGATGCTCGTCCGCTGCACCGAGGCGATCAAGGACGTCGACGTCGAGCTCCGCCTGCCCGGCGACGACTGGAAGCTCGTCGGCGAGGTCGCGTCGACGCCGGTGATCGACGACGAGCTCTTCCCGCCGGCGATCTAGCGCTTCTCCATCACTGCGGGATCCCGCAGACGCCGACGTTCTCGTACCCGGGAGGGGCCTGGCCCTCCTTGTGCCAGGGGATGCACACCTGGCCTGCGCCGGGGCAGGTGTTCGGCTGCGATGTGTCGCAGAAGGGCGAACAACACCCGCCGGCCTGGCAGTCGGGGACGTACTCGGGGTTCAGGCAAATGAGGCCGGGGTCGCAGGCGTTGGCGTACTCGCAGGGGTCGCCGTACTGGCCCTCCTCTCCCGACGCGTCGAGAACGCACTCCCAGTCGCGGCCGATTGGCAGACAGATGTCATCGCCGGCGCAGTCCTGCGCCAAGGGGTCACAGCTCGGGAGGCAGATCAGCAGGACGCCGTCGGCGGAGATGTTGCAGTGCGTCCCCTCGGGGCACATCACGTCGTCGTACGAGCCGGTGCAGAAGGCGAAGCAGGTGCCCTCGAGGGTCTCCGAGTCGACGTCGAAGCACATCGACGCGGCGTCGCAGGAGTCGACTCCGCTGACGCCGCTGTCGACGACGGTGCAGGGCGCACCGACAGGGTCGGGGTTCGGCGCGACCGGCGAGCACTTCGTCGCGTTCCAGGAGCTTCCCCCGTCGTTCGCCCACGGGACGCACTTGTGGCCCTCCGGACAGTCCTGCTCCCAGATGTCGCACTCGATGGGGTGCTTCGGCGCGTCGTTCTCGCAGCCGACGAAGCCGCACCCCGAGGTCTCCGTCTCGCCCGCGGTCGAGGTCGACGCGCCCTCCGTCATCGCGCCCGTGGTCGACCCCGTCGCCGACGTCGACGCTGACGTCGAGGCTGTCGTCGTTGAACTCGAGGTCGCCGCCGTCGTCGTCGAGATCGAGGTCGCCGTCGCCGTCGCCGAAGCGTCCCAGCTGCCGCCGAGCTCGAGGCAGCCCGGCAGGCAGAGGGCGGCGCTAGCGGCCGCGAGGAGAACTCTTGTCGGCGTCGACACCCGCCGATCCTACACCCCCAGCGGCGCCGCGGTGCGGGAGCCCGGGACTCGGTGATGTGACATGCTACTCGCGGACAGGTCGCGCCGA
>JAGQIT010000479.1:0-3215 GCA_020431135.1 Myxococcales bacterium
ACATGGAAGCCGAAGTCGGTCTCGACGACCGCCGAGAGCTCGCCGGGCCCCAGGGCCCAGGCCGCCTCCTCGTAGCCGATCGCGAACATCCCCTTGCCGATCGGGCCGAGGTCGCCGCCGCGCTCGGCGGTCCCGTCCTCGCCCTTCTCCTTGGCGACCTCGGCGAAGTCCTTGCCGCCGGCGATCGACTCGCGGATCGCGGTCGCCTCGGCCTTCGCCTCGTCGCGCGTGCGCTTGACGTCGTCGTCGGCGCGCTTGGCCCCGGCGTAGCGGATCAGGATGTGGCGCGTGTGGACCTTGTCGATCGGGCAACGCTCGACGAGCGCGAAGCCGAAGGGTGTGTCGAGCACGCCGCTGCGCTCGCCGATCTTCAGGGCGAAGACCGCCTCCTTGAAGGGCTCGTAGGGCTCGGGCCACTTCTCCTTGGTGTAGGTGCCCATGCCGCCCTTCTTCGACTTCGTGCGCTCGTCGTCGGAGTCGCTGGCGACGAGGGCGACGAAGTCGGCGCCGCCCTCGAGCTTCTTGTGCAGCGCCTCGGCGTGGGCCTTGGCGGCCTCCTTGTCGCGGCTGACGCCCTCCGGGCGGCGCTCCTCCTCGAGCTCGGTGTGGGCGACGACGAGGAGCTTGACGCAGGCCTCGTTGGGATCGGCCTCCTGGACCGGCTCGGCCGGCGCGGCCTCCTTCTCGGGCGCCGCCGGCTTGTCGGCCTCGGCGGGCTTCGCCGCGTCGGCGTCGGCGTCGGCGGCCGCGTCCTTCTTCGAGCAGCCGGTTGCGGCGAGGACCCCCGTGAGCGCGAAACCGAGGGCGAGGCGGGCGACAGGAGCGAGGCGCATGGGCCGATGGTACCAGGTGCGCGCGGCCGCGGAGCCCCGCGGCGCGGCGCGATTCGCTATCCTCGAGCGGTGCCTCGTCGAGCGTTGGTTGGCCTCTGGGTCGGGCTTGTGACCGCGCCCTGCGCGTGCTTCACGGACAGCGGCGCCGACGGATCCGGCGGCGTCGAGGCGACGACGTCGACGAGCGCTGTCGAGACGACGGCCGACGGGACCTCGACGTCGACGAGCGCCGGCACGACCAGCTCGAGCGGGTCTGAGACCGCGGACGCGTCGACCTCGGGGACGACCACCGCGGAGCCGACGACCGCGACGACGGGCGATCCGCCGACGACCACGGCGACCACCGACGACACGACCTCGACCGGGACGACCGGCGGCGTCCCGCCGCTGTGCGCCGACGACCCGGACCTCGTCGCCTGCTACGAGTTCGACGATGGCCTCGCCGGCGTCGTCCTCGTCGACGGCTCGAGCTACGGCAACGAGGGCAGCCAGTCCGGCGTCGCCGCGGGCCCCGGGATCATCGGCGACGCCGCGCTGACGACCGCGACGACCCTCATGGTCGTCCCCGAGGCGCCGTCGCTGGTGCTCGACGGGCCCTATACCGCGGCCGCGTGGTTCCGCGTCGACGCGCTGCCGAAGACGCGGTCGGGGATCCTCGATCGCGGCGGCAACTACGGCGTCTTCTACCGCGCCGACGAGGTCGTCATGTGCCGGATCGCCAACCTCACCGTGATGGCCGACGCGCCCGCCGGCATGTGGCACCACGTCGCCTGCATTTACGACGGCGCGAGCCTCGACCTCTACCTCGGCGGCGTGATGGCGGCGACGCTGGCGACCAACGACATCGCCCCGGGGAGCGGCCCGCTCGTCCTCGCCAACGACAGCCCCGAGCCGATCGTCGACCAGGCGCTGATCGGCGCGCTTGATCGCGTCCACGTCTGGTCGCGAGCCCTCACGGTGGAGGATCTCTGCGCCGACTATCCAAACGCCTGTCCGTAGGGGCAGGCGTTCGCGCTGGCGGGCAGCGCTAGCCCGGGAGCGCGCAGACGCCGACGTTCTCGTAGCCGGGCACGCGCCGCCCCTCCTCGTACCAAGGTGTGCAGACCTGACCGTCGCCGGGGCAGGTGTCGACCTGCGTCGTGTCGCAAAGCGGCGAGCAGCAGCCGCCCGCCTCGCAGTCGGGGACGTGCTGGGGGTGCAGGCAGAGGAGGCCTGGGTCGCAGGCGTTGGCGTACTCGCAGGGGTCGCCGTACTGGCCCTCGTCGCCGGAGGCGTCGAGGACACAGCCCCACCCGCTGCCGAGCGGCAGGCAGAGATCGTCGCCGGGGCAGTCCTGCGCCAAGGGGTCGCAGCCGAAGAGGCAGATGCCGGCGGGGATGGTTCGATACACCCACGCGCACTGCGTCCCAGGGGCGCAGCGGAGGACGCCCTGGGGGTCGCTGACGCAATAGGCGACGCAGGTCCCGAGCTCGGCGCCGGGATCGACGTCGCAGAAGAGGCCGACGTCGCAGTCGTCGCCGCCGTGAAGGTCTCCGTCGAGGTAGCCGCAGGGCTCGCCCTGCTGCTTCGGTCGCGGCGGGATCGGCACGCACTCGGTCGCGCTCCAGACGTTCGAGTCGTCGTCGGCGACCAGCGTGCACTTGTAGCCCGCAGGGCACTCCTGGGTGTGGACGTCGCAGTTGTCGCCCTCGGGGCCGAAGACGCAGCGGAGGATCGCGGGGTCGCGGCTCAGGGCGCAGTCCCAGGCGACGCCGCAGAGATCCTCGCAGTCGTCGCCGTAGACGTCCGGGTCGGCCTCACCGCAGCTCTGCGGGTCGCAGTTCGCCGCGTCGACGCACGCGGACGCGGGGCCGCACTCGCCGAGGTCGTCGAGCAGGCAGCGCAGGACCTCACCCGGGCCGCAGCCCTCGGGCTCCACCACGGTCGTGCTCGCGCTCTCGGTCGCCGCCGTCGGGTCGCCGGTGGCGGTCGTCGCCGCGCTCGTCGAGCCCGTCGACGCGGTGCTCGCCCAGCTCCCGCCGAGCTCGAGGCAGCCGCTGAGGAGCGCCGCGAGGAGCGTCACGCCGAGGAGATGGCCGCGGCGCGGGCGTTGGTCCGTGAACGCAGGGAGCATCTCTAATATCTAACAAATCAATCACAAATCACCGATGTCGTGTTTTGTTAGTTAAGACTGAAGGCGCCCCAGCGCGCTTTCGCGCGCGCGGAGGCGCCGGATCGCCGAGGCGAGGTGAGGCGTCCTGGCTCAGTGCGCCTGGAGGCCGAAGGGCGGCGACGGGTTGACGAGGACGTCGGCGTCGCAGCGGATCGTCACGTCGTCGAAGGCGACGCCGTCCTTGCTGGCCTTGAGGACATAGTCGCCCGGGGGGACGTTGGTGTAGAGGA
>JAGQIT010000479.1:3288-4521 GCA_020431135.1 Myxococcales bacterium
GGCGTGATCGTCACGGTCGCCCCGGCCTCGCCGTGGGCGCCCGCGTCGTAGAGCGACTTGCCGACGCGGGTCACGGTGCTGGCGATCTGGCAAGTCGCCGGATCGGGGGTGATCTCGACGATGTTGGCGAGCGCGGTGAAGGTCGCGTCGTCGGGCGCCTGGAAGGTGACGCGCTCGAGAACGCCGGCGGCCGGCAGCGTGAAGGTGCGGGTGTAGATCGTCGGGTAGCCGGCGCGGTTGAAGGCGAAGGTCGCGGCCGCGCCGGCCGGCAGCGCCGGGAACAGGAAGTGGCCGTCGTCGTCGGTCGTCGCCGTCTGCTCCGGGAACTCGAGGATCGTCACGGTCGCGCCGGCGACCATCGTCCCCGGGCCGAAGGCGAAGGCGTCGCCCTGGACCTCGACGGTGTCGACGGGCTCGCCGGTGCTCGAGCCTGCGGTGCCGGAGGATGTGCTCGCGTCGCTGCCGGTGTTCGCGTCACCGCTGGTCGAGCTGGTGTCGGCGCTGGTCGAGCTGGTGGCCTCGGAGGCGGTGGCTGTGGTGGCGGAGCCGTCGTCGGCGCAGGCGGACACGGCGGGCGCGACGAGGGCGAGGCAGAGGAGGCGCGAGCGCATGGCGGGCACCGTAGCAGGCCGGCGTTGCGGCACGGGGGCGCGTGTGCTGCGCTGCACCGGCTTCGCGGGCGCGTTGGCGTGATGGCCGCGGCGACCTTCGCGGGGGTGGAGCCCCAAAGCTTCGACGCGTCGCGCTGTGGACCGCGGACCGCGGACCTACCAGGGGAGCCGCTCGCCGTCGACGTTCCAGAAGCCGCCGGTCTCCTGCAGCGTCAGCGCGTCGATGCGCTCGACGAGCCCGCGCGCGGACTTCTGCGGCGTCAGCGAGCCCTTCCCGCGGGTCATCGACGTCTGGACCCAGCCGGGGTGGAGGAGCGCGACGGCGATCCCGTCGCGCTTGAGGTCACGGGCGAGGGCGACGCCCGCGACGTTCAGCGCGGCCTTCGACATGCGGTAGCCGTAGTTGCCGCCGGAGCTCCGCGTCGGCCCGGGGAGGCCCATGCGGCTGCTGATCAGGGCGATCTTCCCGCCCTCCCCGAGGCGGTGGCGGAGCGCCGCGACGACGCGCAGGGGGCCGAGGGCGTTGACCTCGAGCTGCTGGCGGATGCTGTCGAAGTCCGGGGCGTCGAGCGGCTCCCCGCGCAGGATGCCCGCGTTGTTCACGAGCCGGTCGCGCTTCGCG
>JAGQIT010000480.1 GCA_020431135.1 Myxococcales bacterium
AGACCCTCTTCGTCCTCGGCGGCCTGCTGATGGTGGTGGTCGCCGTCCTGACGGTGGTCTCAGCGGTGTCGATCGGCGCCTGGATCGGCGAGCGCGTCGCCGACCTCCTCAACCTCCGGGCGATGCGCCAGGTCGCCGCCGACGACGCCCTGCGCAAGGACTTCCAGCGCTGGCGCTCGCTCACCCGGCAGATGATGGCCAAGCGCTCGCTCCTCTCCGGCGACCTCCGGCGCCTGCCCTTCCGCCACGAGCGCGAGACCTGGTCGGCCGGGGACGAGCCGGCGTTCCTGTCGGCGACGGCCTAGGAGCCCGTCCGAGCTCGTCGAAGCTCCCGCCTCCGCCCGAGCCTGCGTATGGCCGGAGCAGCTGCGCGCGTCGAAGACCCCGCGAGCCTCCTCGTGGCCCTGTCGCAGCAGTCCTGCTCGCTCGGCCGTGAGGAGGCCGGCCGCCCGCGGTCCAGGTCACGCGGGCCCGCGCGCCGCGTGAGGGCGCGCCAGGGCCCGCTGCGCGGCGAATCGCGGGGTCCGCCGGGGAGCGCCGCCGGCTCAGGGGCCCCCTGCGGGCCCTCGGCGTGGTAGTCACTGGGGCCATGCTCGAGCGCGCTAGCGTCGAAGTGGTGGTCGTCCGGGTCTACATGCTCGGCGGCTCTAGCAATGTCGACACTCTCCTCAAGCGCCTCCACGCCTGGGGTAAGGTCCGCGGCGTGACCGTCCTGCGCGGGATCCAGGGCTACGGCGGCTCGACGCCGGTGCGGCCGACGACCTCGCTGACCGAGGAGGAGATGCCGCTGGTCGTCGAGTTCTATGAGGAGCCCGAGCGCCTCGAGGCGATCCTCGGGCAGCTCGAGCCGATGCCCGGCGTCCGCCACATCATCCACTGGCCGGCCTTCGCCCGCGCGGTCGTCCCGAGCGACGGGGCCTGAGCGCCGCCGGACGATCTGTCCCTTTAGGCAGGGGTCTCCGGCGCGGGCGGCCAGGTCGACGACGCGGCGAGGCTGCTGAGGATCTCGCGCCACAGCGGGCGCCACACCGGCCAGTCGTGGCCGCCGGGCGCCGTGAAGGTCTGCTCCGGCGGGAGGAGCTCGGCGAGGAGCGCGTGGGCGCCGGCGCCCCGGTCCTCCGTGCCGTAGCCGAGGTAGAGCGCCGGTCGGGCGGCGCCGGGGTCCTGGTAGCCCTTGAGCCAGCGCCACAGCTCGTAGTCGTAGCTCCCCGCCTCGGGGGCGGGCTCCCAGGCGCGCGCTCCGGCGGCGGCGATCTGCTCGATCGTCCGGCGCTTGCCGAGGTAGGGGGCGAGGAGGACGACGCCGTCGATCGCGTCGGCGTGGCGCTGGGCGGTGAGGAGCGCCCCGAGGCCGCCCATCGAGATGCCGACGAGCCAGATCTGGCGGTAGCCCTCGGCGCGCGCCGGCGCCAGGACGTCCTCCCACAGGCGATCGGTGAGCGTGCGCCCGAAGTAGTAGCCGGCGTGGGCGTCGACGGCGACGAGATCGACCGCGCTCCCGGCCTCGCGGGCGGCGGCGATGAAGCCCTCCCTGTCGTAGGTCGTCGCCGAGTCGCCGGCGCCGGGGAGGAGCACGACGAGCGTGTCGGCGCGCTCCGGCGCGGCCGGGTGGCGCAGGGTCGCCATCGGCTGGTTCTTCTTCGCGGTCGCGCAGGCCGCGAGCACGGCGACGGCGAGGCCGAGGAGGGCGAAGGCGCGGCGGAGCATCGCTCTCCTTGGTAGCACGCGGAGAGCGTTGACGAGGGCCGCGAGAGCGCAGGCCGCGGACTCGGACCGCCTCGCGGCGCGGAGCCACGAGCTTCATCGACGGTCGGCCGAGGGCGCGCCGCCGCACGGATCGCGCCGCCGACCCGCGATGTGAGCGGGTGCTCGGCGCCGCCGGGAGGGGGGGGAGCGCCGTTCCCACGGCTGGCTGAGCGTCCTTGGGGGCGTCCGCGGTCGCCGAGCGCCGGCAGGGCTCGCGTTGCCGAGCCAGCAGGATCGTCTAGGTTCTCCGCCGGAGGTCCTCGATGCGCGTCTTCATCACCGGCGCGACCGGCTTCATCGGTCGCCACCTCGTCCTTCGTCTCCTGCGCGAGGGGCACAGCGTCCGCGCCTGGGTGCGCTCGGTCAGCGCGGCGCGCTCGCGCCTCGGCGCCGAGGTCGAGCTCGTCGACGCGGGCGGCGGCGCGTCGGCCCTCGCGGCCGCGGTCGACGGCTGCGACGCCGTGATCAACCTCGCCGGCGAGCCGATCATCGGCCGCTGGACCGAGGACCGTAAGCGCCGCCTGGTCTCCTCGCGCGTCGATCTCACGCGCGATCTGGTCGCCGCGATCCGAGGCGCAGAGCGGCGGCCGTCGGTGATGCTCTCGGCCTCGGCCGTCGGCTTCTACGGCGACCGCGGGAGCGAGACCCTCGACGAGCGCTCCGCCGCCGGCGACGACTTCCTCGCCGAGCTCTGCGTCCGCTGGGAGGACGCCGCGCGCGAGGTCGAGGCCCTCGACGTCCGCCTCGTCCGCCTGCGGATCGGCATCGTTCTCGGCCGCGACGGCGGCGCCCTCGAGGCGATGGTCAAGCCGGCGCGCCTCGGCCTCGGCGGGCCGATGGGCAGCGGCGAGCAGTACATCCCGTGGATCCACGTCGACGACCTCGTCGAGCTCGCGGTGGCGGCCCTCGGTGACGAGCGCTACGCGGGGGCGGTCAACGGCGTCGGCCCGGACCCGGTCATGAACAAGGAGCTGGCGGCGACGATCGGCCAGGTGCTCGGGCGCCCGAGCTTCCTCCGCGTCCCCGCCTTCGCCCTCAAGCTCGGCCTCGGCGAGGCCGCGGCGGCGCTCCTAGGCGGCCAGCGAGCGCTCCCCGGCGTCGCCCAGGAGAACGGCTTCGCCTTCCGCTTCACGACCCTCGAGGCGGCGCTGCGCGACCTCCTGTGTGACGACGACGCGGCGTCGATCGAGCGCGCCGACGGTGCCGGGGACGCCGGCTCGGACTACCTCAAGCGCCGCAAGCCGACCTACTGCCTGCGCCAGACCGTCGCCATCGACGCGCCGCTCGCCGAGGTCTTCGACTTCTTCCGCCGGGCTGAGAACCTCGGGGTGATGACGCCGTCGTCGATGGTCTTCGACATCAAGACGCCGACGCCGATCGCCGTCGAGGAGGGGACGACGATCGACTACACGATCCGCCTCGGCCCGGTGCCGATGGGCTGGAGGACGAACATCGAGCGCTGGGAGCCGGGCGCGCGCTTCGTCGACGTCCAGGTCCGCGGGCCCTACCGCGCGTGGTGGCACGAGCACCGCTTCGCGGCCGCCGGCGGCCGCACGCTGATGGAGGATCGGGTTCTCTACGCCGTCCCGTTTGGCTGGCTCGGGCGCCTCGTCCACCGCTGGATCGTCGCGCCGATGCTCGGGCGGATCTTCGCCTTCCGCCGCCAGGCGATCGGCCTGCGCTTCGGCGTCGCCGACCTGGCGGACGTCGGCCGCGTGGTGCCGATGCGGGACGCGGCCCCGGCCTGAGCGCGACCTCGCCTCCGTCCCGCTGGCAGCGCGCCGGTCTTCGTCGCGGCGCCTCGGACACAGGTGGGCTGTTGAGCGGCGTCCGCAGTCGGCGAGGCGCGGCTCAGGGCCGCTCGCGCCTGTAGATCCCGAGCGGGCGCAGGAGCTGGGCGAAGTACCCGCGCGGCCACGGATCCGGGAGCCCGAGCGGGTAGCGCTCCTCGCCCTCCGGGCAGTGATAGGTCCCAAAGACCAGGTCGACCCAGGGCGCGAGGTTGGCGAAGTTATGCCGGGTCTCGCGGACGCGGGCGTGGTGCCAGTGGTGGAGCTCCGGGGCGCCGAAGAGCACGCGCAGCGGCCCGAGCGGCAGGCGCGTGTTGCTGTGGACGAAGATCGCCCAGAGCCCGCGCAGGACCACGAGGCCGCCGACGGCCGCGAAGGGCAGGCCGAGGACGATCGCCGGGACGTTGATCACGAGCTGGGTGAGGATCCCGTCGACCGGGTGCTCGCGGTGGGCGGCGAGCCAGTCGAGGTGCTCGGCGGAGTGGTGGACCGCGTGGAAGCGCCACAGCAGCGGGTAGCGGTGGCAGGCGCGGTGGAACCAGTAGACGAGGACGTCGCCGACCGCGAGCGCGACGACGCCGCGTAGCCACAGGGGCATCGCCGCCGCCGCCTCGCCGACGCTGGCGGGGATCAGCGGCTCGACGACGCCGGCGAAGGCGCTGAGGAGCGCGACGGCGAGGCCGGCGAAGGCGAG
>JAGQIT010000481.1 GCA_020431135.1 Myxococcales bacterium
ACGCCCGACACCCCCGACACACCGGACACGCCCGACACCCCGGACACGCCGGATACGCCGGACACCCCCGACACGCCGGATACGCCGGACACCCCCGACACCCCCGACACGCCGGCGCAGCCGCTCGCCTGGTGCCAGCCCCACGCCGTGTCGGCGACGCCGAGCGTGAACCTGCCGGAGATCCCCGCCGAGGTCCTCGCCCCCGAGTGCCCCCTCCGCCAGGTCGCGCTCACCTCGACCTCCGGCTCGTGGTCCCGCCGCACCTCCTACACCCGCGACGGCGAGTCCGTCTGGGTCGTGCTGCCGGCCGGCGGCTACGCGAACCTGCTCCGCGTCGACCTCGAGGGCGGCGCGCGCGTCGCGGCCGAGTACGGCACGCAGTCCTTCCTCGGGGGGCTCCGCTTCGACTTCCGCGAGCCCCGCGACCGCATGCACTGGGACACCGCCGGTCACCTGCTCGAGGTCGCGCGGATCGAGGGCGACGCCGTCGACGTCGTCCTCACGCAGACCTGGGACGGCGACCGCCTCGTCGCCCGGCAGGAGGCGCGAAACGTCTGGATCGGTGGCGAGACGGTCCGGAAGAACGTCGCGACGACCTGGTCCTACGACGCCTCCGGCCGCCTCACCGGCGCCGCCGTGACCGGCTACGGCGCCCCCTTCACGACGAGCATCGCCCGCGACGACGCAGGGCGCGTCGTATCCGTCGAGCGCCGCCGCGCCGACGTCGTCGTGGAGCGCCTCACCTGGACCTTCGACGCCCAGAACCGCGTCGCCGCGCGCACCGTCCTCTACGACCGCGCCGCCGAGTCCGAGGACGGCTTCTCGCCCTCGTCCCTCGACGACCTCGGCGCGACCGCGAGCACGACCGACTGGCTCGAGAACCCCTGGCCCTTCTCGCTGCCGGTCGCCGACGACGCCGACGGCTGCCTCGTCCTCCCGCACGCCGTCTCCCACGGCTACCCGGCCGGCGAGCACGAGTTCGACCTCGGCATGCCGCGGGACGAGCGCCCGAACGGCATCGGCTTCGCCTACGGCGCCGACACCTACGGCTGGAACTACGGCGACCTCTCCTGGTACTCGCACGTCGGCGCCGCCGGCTTCGAGCCCGACTGGGGCTACGGCACGCGCTACGAGGCGACGCTCACCTACAACGCCGCGGGGCGCCTCGTGCACGAGCACGCGACGAGCGGCGGCGGCGCCGAGCGCACGAGCGACCGCACGCGCGCCTACGACGACGCCGGGCACCTCGTCGCCGACCGCGTCGAGCTCGAGGTGACCTACCCGGCGTCGGGCGACGTGCCCGAGACGACCGTGGTCGTCGGGCGCGACATGACCTTCGCGTGGGAGGGCGGGCACCTCGTGGCGCGCGAGCTCCTCGACGACGACCACGGCCTCCTCGAGCGCCAGACCTGGACGTACGACGCCGCCGGGCGCTGGGCGTCGCACGAGGTCGGGGCGCCCTCGCCCATCACGCGCATCTACGGCTGGGCCGCGCCGACGGTCGTGTGCGGCGAGCACGGGGTCGTCTGCGGTGAGCCGGTCCCCGAGCGGCGCTACGAGCAGGACGTGGACGCCGCCGGCCGCCAGACCGCGCTCCGCGTGTTCTGGCTCGGCCAGGCGCAGGGCGGGGAGCCGCAGGTCGACGAGCGGCGCTTCGTCTACGACGACGCGGGGCGGCTCCTGGCGGCGACGAGCCCGGCGGGCACCGAGCGCTTCGCCTACGACGCCCAGGGCCAGCTGATCAAGCACCAGGACGCCGACGGCCGCCAGACCCTGCTCCAGCGCGACGCCCGCGGCTACCTCACCGCGATCCAGGCCCCCGCCGGCGTCACCCGGATCAAGCGCTCCTCCGCGGGCGAGGTCCTCGCCGTCAAGCACCCCGACGGCCGCGTCGTCGAGTTCTCCGAGCAGGGCGCCGCGATCAAGGTCGTCGACACCCAGGGCACCGTCCAGGCCTCTGCCTTCGACGCCCAGGGCCGCATGATCGCCTTCCAAGACGAATTCGGCCGCGCCTCCCGGGTCGACTACAACGGCTTCGGCTTGATCGCCCGCTCCTACGACAAGGACGGCGACCGCTTCCGCTGCGCCTACGACGACGCCGGCCAGCTCACCGCCGTGACCGACGCCGCCAACAACACCGTCACCTACACCCGCCCCGACGCCCAGACCTTGATCGTCGACGACCCCAGCGCCGGCCGCCGCGTGCTCAGCTTCGACCGCCAGGGCCGCGTCGTGCAGGAGGTCCGCGGCGACGCGACCCTCCGCTTCCGCTACGACGCCCAGGGCCGACTCCTCGCCCGCAGCACGCCCCGGGGCGAGGAGCGCTTCGCCTACGACCGCGCCGGTCGCCTGCTCAGCCAGGCCGGGCCCGACGGCGAGCTCCGCTACACCTACGACGCCCAGGGCCGCCTCCTCACCTGCGAGAACCGCGTGCTCTTCGAGCGGGTCAGCTACCGCTACGAGGGCGCCAGCCAACAGCCCTCCGAGGTGATCTACCCTTGGGGCAGCGTTCGCTATCGCTACGACGCGAGCGGCCGCCTCACCGACGTCGTCGCCGGCGAGGAGCAGGTCCAGATCGAGCGCGCCCCCGACGGCCGCCGCGCTCGCGTGCGCTACTCCAGCGGCGTCGAGACCCGCTACGCCTACCAAGGCAGCCTCCTCGCCGAGGTCTCCACCTGGCGCGGCAGCACGCTGCTCTCCAAGCGGGCCTACACCTACGACGCCCGCGGCCGGATCGCCTCCGTCAGCGACGAGGCCGACCGCACCACCGCCTTCACCCACGACCGCCGCGGGCGCCTGCTCTCCGCCGAGGGCCCCGAGCAGCGCGTGCGCTACGCCTACGACGCCGCCGGCAACCGCACCGCGGTCGAGCTCGCCGGCGAGGAGCCCCGGGCCCTCGAGCTCGGCGAAGGCAACCGCGTCCTCGCCTACGCCGGCGCCAGCTACACCTACGGCTCCCACGGAGCCCTCGTCGCCCGTGAGGGCGAGGGCGGCGACTGGCGCTACGACGTCGACGTCGACGGACGCCTCGAGGCCGCCCACGGCCCCGGCGAGCAGACCGTGCGCTACGGCTACGCCCCCGACGGCACCCCCCTCTGGCGCGAGGCCAACGGCGAGCGCCACGCCTTCCTCGTCGACCGCCAGCAGGTCGTCGGCGAGTTCAAGGACGGCGGCCTGCTCCGTCGCTACGTCCGCGGCGAGGACCTCGACGACCTCCTCTGGAGCGACGGCGAGGACGGCCGCTGGACCTTCCACCGCGACCTCGTGGGCTCCGTGACCGCGCTCACCGACGTCGACGGCGAGGTCGTCGCCCGCTACCGCTACGGCGCCTTCGGCGAGGGCCTCGCCAGCGAGGGCCCCGCCGCCGAGCGGAACCCGTGGCGCTTCGCCGGCCGCCCCCTCGACGCGGTCACCGGCCTCTACGACGTCCGCGCGCGCCACTACGACCCGACCCTCGGGCGCTTCACCGCCCCCGACCCCAGCGGCCGCGAGGGTGGCCTCAACCTCTACGCCTACGCCGAGAACGACCCCACCCGGCTCACCGACCCCCTCGGCCTCGCCGCGGAGCTCGGGGCGCGCAGCACCCAGACCCCGGCCCCCCGCCAGGGCTGGTTCTCGCGCATGCTCTCCGCCGTCGACCGCGCCGGGCAGAGCCTGCCCGGCCCCACCCGCTTCCTCTACAACATCACCAAGGGCGTCGCCCAGGCCGCCAAGGACACCGTCGTCGGGATCGGCGAGCTGTTCCAGAAGGAGACCTGGGTCGCCCTCGGCCAGTTCGTCAGCGAGCTCGACGACTGGGAGACCGTCAAGGCCGTCGGCAAGCACCTCCTCGACGCCAGCGTCGACGTCGGCACCCGCTACATCGACGCGGCCCTCAACGACCCCGACGAGTTCGCGCGCATGACCGGCTACGGCGCCGGCATGATCGCGGGCAGCGTCCTCGGCTCGAAGGGGATCGACAAGCTGGCCAAGGTCGCCCGCGCCGCCAAGGCGGCGCGCCTCGCTCGCCGCGCCGCCAACGTCGCCGACGACGTGGTCGACGCCCGTCGCCGCCTGAAGCCCGTGCTCGTCGCCGCCGCCGGCGCCGCCGACGAGGCCGCCGGGGCGGTCGACGACGTCGCCCGTGCGGGAGCCGGGGCAGGCGCCGTCGACGACGTCGCCCGCTCGGCGGGCTCCGGCTCCTCCGAGGCTCGCAAGGGGATCGCCCAGGCCCTCGACGAGAGCACGCCCCTCGCCAAGCCGCACGGCGACCTCTACCGCGGCCTGCAGGAGGGCCTCGACGCCCCGGTCTCGCCCGCCGCCCGGGAGGCGCTGCTCGCGCGCTCCCAGGAGATCGCCCGCCGCGCCGAGCAGCTCCGCGCCCAGCGCGGCTCCCTGACCTCGGACCTGCTCAACCGCGAGCGCATGGGCTCGTCGGGCACCGTGCGCGGCACCCACGGCGCGCTCGAGGGCACCGACGGGGCCGCCGTGGCCGCGGCGAACTTCCGCCGCGCCGACGACCTGGTCGCCGATTGGGCCCGCTCGGGAGAGCCCCTGACCCTGGAGCGGATCCAGGAGCTGAACCGCGTCTTGGGCCAGGGCCTGGAGCACAACGGGCTCGCGCCTGGGGCGCTGCGCACCGCCGGGCAAGACGTGTTCGCGGGCGTCCCGACCCGGACCTACATTCCCGGCGAGAACGTCGCCGAGGCCATGGACGAGTTCTTCACGTGGTATCGCGCCGCGGAGGCCTCGGGCATGGAGCCGATCGAGCTCGCGGCTCGGACCTACCAGCGCCTGGTGAGCGTGCACCCCTTCGCCGACGCGAACGGGCGCACCTCGCGCATGGTCATGGACTACGTGCT
>JAGQIT010000482.1 GCA_020431135.1 Myxococcales bacterium
GTCGAGGCCTACCGCGACCTCTACGCGATCTACCCCGAGTACAGGAACAAGAAGGCCGAGAAGGGCTTCGCGGCGGTGCTCGAGCAGGAGGCGAAGATCCTCCGCTACCTCAAGGACAAGGATCCGGAGCAGATGCTCCTCGTCGCCGACGACTTCCTGAAGCTCGACGCCAAGAGCTTCGACGGCCACATGATGCGCGCCGAGGCCCTCGAGGCCCAGGGCAAGTGGCGCGAGGCCGCCGACGCCTACGCGATCGCCAAGAAGCTGCGGCCGAAGGAGAAGGCCGCGAGCGAGGGCTACGCGCGGGCCGACAAGAAGGCGAAGGCGGCCGGGATCACCTCCGGGGGCTGAGTTCTCCCCCATCTGCTCGTTTGGTCAGGAGCGACCGCCGCATCGCGGTGAGGCGGCCGGCCGCAGACGAGCGGGCCCGCGCGACGGCAACACCGCGCCTGGTGCGGGGGACTGCGCGGCGAGGCGCCTTCGTCCTCTCCGCGTCGCTGACGGTCCGCCGCGGAGCTGAGAGCGACGCCCATCGTGCGCGTGCCGACGGGACATCGCGGCGCCGCGTCGCGTCGTCGATGGGCCGCGCGCACGGTCTGCGAGCTCCTCCGTCGCTGGCCCTGAGAACGACGAACGGCGCGGGCTCCCCCGCGCCGTCGCCGTCTCCTCGGGCCGCGCTAGTGCGTGTAGCCGACGACCAGGAAGACGAAGAGGAAGAAGGTGATCAGCACCATCGCGCTCCCCAGGCTCCACTCGCGGAAGAGGGGGATCCGCGCGGCCTCGGTGTCGGCGCGGGTCATCGCCCCGGCGAAGCGCTTGCTCTCGATGAAGAAGACGTCGCGGCTCCAGCCGAAGACCGTCACGACCGGCTTGAGGACGCTGCGCCAGAGCACCGGGACGAAGCGCCGGTAGAACCAGTCGAAGTCGAGGGTGATCGTCAGCGTCCGCTTGAGGACCGGGAGGAGGAGGAAGAACGCGAGCCCGGACCAGAGCAGGAGCTGGAGCTGCGAGACCACGTGCGAGACGGTGTAGGGCTCGTAGAGCGGGCCGTTGACGTTCGGGAAGGGGAGGATCGCGTAGAGCGGCTCGTACCAGACGCCGAGGGCGACGCACAGGACGGCGAAGAAGATCATCGCCGCGCGCATGTTCCACGGCGGATCCGGCGGACGCAGGCCGCGATCCTTCTGGAAGAAGACGAACCACGGGAACTTGATGCCGGCGTGGAGGAAGACGCCCGCCGACGCCGCGGTCAGGACCATCCAGGCGGCGAAGAGGTGGTTGTCGGCGGCGGCCTGCGAGATCATCGACTTCGAGATGAAGCCCGAGGTCCACGGGAACGCCGAGATCGCCAGGGCGCCGATGATGCCGCACCACATCGTGATCGGCATCGTGTGGTAGAGGCCGCCGAGGTCGGTGCACTTGCGCTTGCCGGTCATGTAGAGGACCGAGCCCGCCGACATCAGGAGGAGCGCCTTGTAGATGATGTGGGCGAAGGCGTGCGCGGCCGCGCCGTTGAGCGCCATCTCGGTGCCGATGCCGATGCCGCAGACCATGAACCCGACCTGGTTGACGATCGAGTAGGCGAGGATCCGCCGCATGTCGTTCTCGAGGATCGCGTAGACGATCCCGTAGACCGCCATCATCATGCCGGCGTAGATCAGCAGCTCGGTCCCGGCGAAGAGGATCATCAGGACGTAGACCGAGGTCTTGGTCGTGAACGCCGAGAGGAAGACGGTGCCGCTCTCCGAGGCCTCGGGGTAGGCGTCCGCGAGCCACGAGCCGAAGGGCGGCGTCGCGGCGTTGATGAGGATGCCGATGAGGATCAGGAAGGGCGCGATGTCGCCCGGGCCGTTGAACGAGAGGGCGTCGAAGCCCCCGGGGCCGAAGGCGAAGTAGTCGAGGAGGAGCGGGTTCTCGACGCCGCCGGCGTTGAGGGCGAAGACGTGCGCGAGGATCCCGGCCATCATCACGGCGCCGCCGAGGAAGTGGACGGCGGCGTAGCGCAGGCCGGCGCGGCCCGACGCCTCAGTGTTGCCGCTCCAGACGACGATCGACGAGCCGACCGCCATCAGCTCCCAGAAGATGAAGAGGCTGAGGATGTCGCCGGCGAAGGTCACGCAGACCGCGGAGCCGGCGTAGACGAAGGCCGCGGGGAGCTCGACCTTGCGGTTCTGGTTGAGGGCGAAGAGCGCCCCGCCGAAGGCCATCAGCGAGAAGATCGTCGCGAAGACGGCCGTCGGCCGGTTCCACTTCACGAGCGTCATCTCCATGCCCTGGAGGAAGGAGACGGTGACGTTGGCGTCGTCAGGGACGAGCCAGACGGCGACGAGGGTGGCGAGCGGCAGGAGCAGGCTCAGCGCGCCCCGGACCGGCCCCTTGACGAAGGGCAGGAGCAGCGCGCCGAGGACCAAGATGAGCCCCGGGGGAAACTCAATCATCGTAGTAGGTGTCCTTCCGCTTGAGCACGAGGGCGACGACGAACTTCGAGCCCAAGACCATGACGACGCAGGCGCCGAGGCCGTAGAGCGAGTAGAAGCCCGGCGTCCCGTCGATGCCGAAGTGCTCGTGGTGGTGGACGAAGATGTCGGCGAAGGCGATCAGGAGGAGGAGGACGAGCGAGACCACCCAGAAGGTCCTGACCGCCTTCGGGCTCTCGTCGAGCATCGACTGCCACGGCGCGCGCAGCTTGGCGATGATCCCCGTGTCGTTGTCGTGGTCGCTCATGGCAGCGGCAGCCCCCTGTAGATCTGCTCGGCGAGGCCGAGGGCGATGTCGGGGAAGAAGAAGAGGAGGACGGTCCCGGCGGCGGTGCAGGTGAGGGCGAAGACGATCGGCAGCGGCGCCTCGCCGTGGTCGCCGTGGTCGTCGTGGCCGTGGTCCTTGTGGCCGTGGCCGTGGTCGTGGGGGTCGCCGAAGTTGCCGTCGGCGTGGCTCATCGACGCGTGGTGCGTCTCCTCAGGCGGCGCGCGGAAGAACGCGCGCCAGACGATCGGCAGGAAGTAGCCGGCGTTGAGGAGCGTCGACAGGAGGACGACGACGATCACGAAGGTGTAGCCGGTCTCCCAGGCGCCGCTCAGCAGGTACCACTTCGAGATGAAGCCGGCGGTCGGCGGCACGCCGATCATCGACAGCGAGCCGATCGCGAAGGCGCCCATCGTCCACGGCATCTTGCGGCCGATGCCGTCGAGCTGGGAGATGTTGGTCTTGTGCGCGGCCGTGTAGATCGAGCCGGCGGCGAAGAAGAGCGTGATCTTGCCGAAGGCGTGGGCGGCGATGTGGATCGCCGCGGCCATGTAGCCGAGCGGCGACAGCAGCGACGCGGCGATCGTGATGTAGCTGAGCTGCGAGACCGTCGAGTAGGCGAGGCGCCGCTTGAGGTTGTCCTGGAAGAGGGCGATGCACGAGGCGATGACGATCGTCGCGCCGGCGACGTAGATCAGCCACTCGCCCTGGCCGGTGCTCACCAGGCTCGTCGTGCCGAAGATGTAGATGATCACCTTGACGACCGAGAAGACCCCGGCCTTGACGACGGCGACGGCGTGGAGGAGCGCGGAGACGGGCGTCGGGGCGACCATCGCCGCCGGCAGCCACTTGTGCATCGGCATCAGCGCGGCCTTGCCGATGCCGTACATGTACATGAAGAAGAGGACGCCGATCGCCGGGCCGACGATCCGCTCGTTGGCGAGCGCCTCCTGGAAGACGCCGCCGGGCTGGAAGTCGAGGTTCCCGGTGAAGTAGTAGGTGGCGATGATCGCCGGCAGGAGGAGGCCGACCGAGGTGCCGACGAGGATCCCGAGGTAGACGCGGGCCGAGCGGACCGCCTCCGGCGTCCCCTTGTGCGCGACCAGCGGGTAGGTCGACACGCTCAGCGCCTCGTAGAAGACGAAGAGGGTGAAGATGTTGCCGGAGAAGGCGATGCCCATCACCGAGGCGATCGCCAGCGCGAAGCACATGTAGAAGCGCGTCTGGTGCTTCTCCTTGTTGCCGCGCATGTAGCCGACGGAGTAGAGCGAGTTGAGGATCCACAGGCTCGAGGCGATGAGCGCGTAGATCATCCCGAGGGGCTCGATCTTGAGCGTCAGCGGGATCCCCGGGAGCATCTCGAGGAGGACCAGGGGCTCGGCTGTCCACGTCGTCGACCAGAAGTCGTCGGCGAGGGCGAGCGGCAGGATCTGGAGGACCACGCCGAGGAGCGTCACCGACGTCAGGACGGTGATCAGCTCGCGGATGTTGGGCCAGCGGCCGAAGACGCCGATGAGGATCGCGCCGACGGCCGGCACGGCCATCGCCAGGAGGGGGAGCTCGGTTCCGGTCACGGCGTACCTCCCAGGAGGCCGGCGGCGGCGCGGGTCGCCGTCTCGCCGGTGAAGGTGGCGTCGACGCCGAAGTAGATGCTGAGGGCGACGAGGATCCAGATCGGGATGAGCATCGACAGCGGCGCCTCCTTGGCCTCGGCCGAGCGCCCCGTCGGCTCACCGAAGTACATCGCCTCGATGAGCTTCCAGACGTAGACGAGCGCGAGGAGCGAGCCGAAGAGGACGACGACGACGAGGCCCCACATGCCGGAGCCCATCGCCCCCTTGACCAGGTACCACTTCGAGATGAAGCCGGCGGTCAGCGGCATGCCGATGAGGCCGAGGCCGCCGAGCGCGAGCGCGCCGCAGGTCAGCGGCATGCGCTTGGCGAGGCCGCGCAGGTGGCTGATGTCGGTGCCGCCGACGCGGTAGGCGACGGCCCCGAGGGCGAGGAACATCCCGCCCTTGGTCACCGCGTGGTTGAAGATGTGGACGATCGAGCCGGCGACGCCGTCGGGGTTGGCGAGCGAGAAGCCGGCGACGATGTAGCCGATCTGGCCGACGCTGGAGTAGGCGAGGAGCGACTTCGCGTTGTTCTGGCGGATCGCCGCCAGCGACGAGAAGACGATGCCGAGGCTCGCCATCGCCAGGAGGATCAGGTGGCTCGGCATCGCGTAGAACGAGAAGCCGACCCCGAAGATCCCGAAGAGGAAGCGGAAGGCCATGTACACGCCGACCTTGGTGGCGGTCGCCGCGAGGAGCGCGGAGACGGCCGAGGGCGCGTAGGTGTAGGCCTTCGGCAGCCACATGTGCAGCGGGTAGAGGGCCATCTTGATCGACAGGCCGACCAGGAGGAACGCGAACGCGACCAGGACCGTGCGGTTGGTGTCGAGGTTGGCCAGCCGCATCAGCTGGTTGTGCATGTCCTCCATGTTGAGGGTGCCGGTGACCATCATCAGGTAGCCGATGCCCAGGAGGATGAAGGACGCGCCGACCGAGCCGAGGATCAGGTAGCGCAGCGACGCGGTCAGGGCCCGGCGGTCGCGGTCCTTGCCCATCGCGATCAGCGCGTAGACCGTCAGCGAGCTGATCTCGAGGAGGACGTAGACGTTGAAGGCGTCGCCGGTGATCGTGATCCCGAGGAGGCCGGTGATCGCGAGGATCCAGACCGCGTAGAAGACGTGGTGGCGGTCCTTCGCGATCTCGTCGTTGACGCTCTCGCGCGCGTAGAGCGTGGTGATGAAGCCGACGCCGGCGACGACGAGGAGGATGAAGGCGTTGAGGAGGTCGACGCGGTACTCGATGCCCCACCAGCGCGGCCAGTTGCCGAGCTCGTAGGAGATGTAGGGCGCGCCGCTCTGGAGGAGGGTCGCCATCATCCGCAGCGTGAGCGCGAAGGTGGCCCCGGTGACGAGGCTCGCCCACGCCCACGGGAGGATCCCGCGGCCGGTGAAGGTCGCCAAGACGCCGCCGAGGAGCGGGATGACGACGATCAGCGCCGGCAGGTTGGCTTGGATATCAATCATCGTCGCCTCCCCCGCTGGCGCGGTCCATCGCGGTGATCTCGTCGTACTCGATGGTCCCGTACTTCCACTTGATGTTGATGATGATCGCCAGCGCGACCGCGAGGACGCTGACCGAGACGACGATGGCGGTGAGGATGAGGACGTGGGGCAGGGGGTTGTCGTAGGGCCCCAGCGCCTTGATCGAGCCGTCGCCGATCGTCGTCCAGATCGGCGCCGTGCCGCCGTCGACCACCGCCATCGAGATGTAGAAGAGGAAGATCCCGGTCTGGAAGAGGCCGAGGGCGATCGCCTGCTTGATCAGGTTCTTCTTGGCGATGACGCCGTAGAAGCCGATCATCATCAGGACGACGTAGATCCAGTAGTTGTAGATCCCGAGGAGCTCGGTCATGACGCCTTCGCCTTGGCCTGCTCTTCTGCGAGCTGGTTGAAGATGATGATCATGACGGTGCAGACGGTGATGCCGACGCCGTACTCGACGAGGGTCATGCCGAGGGCCTCGCCGTCGCCGGGGCTGAGCTTGTCGAGGACCGCGTAGTCGAGGAACTTGCCGCCGAGCGCGAGGCAGGCGACGCCGACCCCGGCGTAGAGGAGGACGCCGACGGCCGCGAGGACGTCGAGGGTCTTCGGCGCGATGATGCGATAGAGCGCGTTACGCCCGTAGATCAGCGCGTAGAGGATGAACGCCGTCGCCAGGATGACGCCGCCCTGGAAGCCGCCGCCCGGGCCGATCTCGCCGTGGGTGATGACGTAGAACCCGAAGACCAGGATGAACGGGATGAAGATCTTGGTCATCACCCGGAGGATCACCTGGCCGCGCAGGACCGCGCCCTCCTGCGGCGTGTTCTCCTCCTCGCGCGGGCGCCGGAGGAGCAGGATGAGGGCCATCCCGGCGGTGAAGATCACCGTGGTCTCGAACATCGTGTCGAAGCCGCGGTAGGCCGCGAGCAGCGAGGTCACGGAGTTCGGGACGTGGCCGTTGAAGTCGTC
>JAGQIT010000483.1 GCA_020431135.1 Myxococcales bacterium
ACCATGTCGCCGTTGGCGTAGTTGAGGCGGATGAGGTCGTAGCGCTGCGCCGGATCGCGGACGCCGGCGGCGATGGCCCCGACGACGCGGTCCGTGATCGCCGCGGCCTCCATCCACGGGCGCGCCTCGATCGGCCCAGGCGCGGAGGGGATCTCGACGTAGGTCTCGAGCGCCGGGTCGAAGCAGCCCGAGCGGTTGCCGTTCCAGAAGTAGGTGACGTGGCCGTACTTGTGGGTCTCCGAGATCGCCATCTGCCGGCGCCCGGCGGCCGCCAGCAGCTCGCCCATCGTCCGATCGATCGCCGGCGGCTCAACGAGGAAGCGCCTCGGCACCAGGAGGTCGCCGTCGTACTGCATCATCCCGGCGTAGAGGACGTCCGGGCGCCGGCCGCGGTCGAAGGCCGTGAAGCTGTCGCCCTCGTCGAAGGCGCGCGAGAGCTCGATCGCCCGGTCGCCGCGGAAGTTGAAGAGGATCACCGCGGCGCCGTCGCGGACAGGCCCGACCGGGCCGTCGTCGTCGGCGATGACGAAGCCGGGGAGGAACTGGTCGTCGCCGCCGGTCTCGGCGTAGAGGGTCTTGACCGCCTCTTCGGCGCTGGCGAAGCGGCGGCCGTCGCCGTGGACGTGGAGCGCCCAGCCGCGGGCGACCATCCCCCAGTCGGCCTCGTAGCGATCCATAGTGACGAACATCCGCCCGCCGCCGCTTGCGATGCGCGCGTCGCAGCCGCTCGCCCGGAGCTCGGCGAGGGCGGCCTCGAGGGTCGCTAGGTAGCCGAGGGCGGAGCGCCCGGGGACGTCGCGGCCGTCGAGGAGAACGTGGACCCGGAGCGCCGAGACCCCCTCGCTGGCGGCCCGGCGCAGGAGCGCGAGGAGATGGTCGATGTGGCTGTGGACGCCGCCGTCGGAGAGCAGGCCGATCAGGTGGAGGGGCTCGCCGGTGCGCTTGACCTGGGCGATCGACTCGCGCCAGACGGCGCCCTCGAAGAGCGCCCCGCTGGCGAGCGCCCGGGCGACGAGCTTGGCGCCCTGATCGACGACGCGGCCGGCCCCGAGGGCGTTGTGGCCGACCTCGGAGTTGCCCATGTCGCCGTCGCTCGGCAGGCCGACCGCGACCCCGTGGGCGAGCACGCTGGTCGCCGACGGCAGCGCGCGCAGGCTGTCGAGGGTCGGCGTGTAGGCCCGCGCGACCGCGTCGGTGAAGTCGCCGTGGCCGAGGCCGACGCCGTCCATGACGACGACGACGAGCGGCCCCTCGGGGGCCTTACGCGCGGGGTTCGGGGCGAGGCGGAGGGCGCTCTCCATGCCCCCCGCGATATCAGAACCACGCCTGGTAGGCCAGGACGACGTCGAGGTAGAGGTCGAAGACGGCCGTGTCGGGCTGGGTGTCGACCGGCGTGGTCTCGGGGTCGAAGTCGCTGATCACCCAGTTCCTCTGCGGCGACCAGATCTTGACGAAGTCGGCGCCGACGCGGATGCCCTGGTTGTTGCGGATCGGGATGGCGAGGGCCAGATCGGCGCGCAGCATCGGCTCGTAGCCGACGACCTCGGTGTCGTCGCTCTCGAGATGGTTGTGCGGCCAGCGGAACACCGAGATCGCGACGCCGCCGCTCACCCCGCCCTCGATGAAGAGCACGCCCGCGGGGATCTGCAGCGACGGCCCGAGGGTGATGTCCGTGTGCCCGAGGGTCGTAAAGCGGGTGACCTCGCGGGTCTCGCCGGCCTCATCGACGTAGCTGTAGAGGGCGCGGTCCTGGAAGCGCGTGTGCCCGGCGGTGAACTGGAGGCCGAGGCGGCCGAAGCCGAGGTTGAGCGCGTGGTAGCGCAGGTCGAAGCCGAAACCGTAGCCGAGCGGCGGCTGGATGAAGACCCCGCCGTTGCCGACGAGCACGCCCATCCGCGCGGCGGCCGAGACCCCGAGCGCCGGCTTTCGCAGGCTGCGCTCGAGGATCGTGTTGCCCCGCTTGGCCCGCGCCGCCGCCTCTGCGGGGAGGCCGAGGCTGAAGGCGAGCGCGACGGTGAGGGTGGTGACGACCGCCGCGGCGCGGCGCAGGCGGCCGGAGAGCGGCGCCGCTACGCGGGACCGATGCGAGCGAAGTCGCGTGAACACCGCGGACACCCGCGGACGATAGCAGATCGCGCGCCGCCGGGTACGATGTCGCGCGTGCCTGTACGCCTCGAGCTCCGCCGCGAGCACAGCCGCCTCGGCCCGATGAGCGGCCCCTGGATCCGCCGCCCCTGGATCCGCGACCGCATGGGCCCGCCCGACCCCGCGGCCCTCGCCTGCGCCACCGACAACAAGGGCAACACCCTCGCGTGGGGGCTCTACGCGCCGGAGTCAGAGATCGAGCTCCGCGTCCTCTGCTACGGCGAGGCGCCGCCGCCGGCGACGTGGCTCGAGGATCGGATCGCTGGGGCCCTGCGCGCGCGCGAGCGCCTCGGCCTCGGCCTTGTCTCCGGCGACGCCGACGCGCCGCGGACCACCGGCGTGCGGATGATCAACACCGAGGGCGACGGCCTCCCCGGGCTCGTCGCCGATCGCTACGGCGACGACTGGGTTCTCCAGATCACCACCGCGGCGATGGCCGCCCGTCAGGCGGCGATCATCGACTGTCTCTCGGGACATGTCCGAGGTCGCCTCTTCGTTCTCCACCCGCCGGCGATCGCCGCGCGCGAGGGCTTCGCCTCCGCGCCGATCCTCCCTGACGCCGGCGACGGCGACGGCGAGCCGCCGCCGCTCGAATTCCTCGAGCACGGCCTGCGCTTCCGCGTGCCGGCGCCGCCGAGCCAGAAGACCGGGGCCTACTTCGACCAGCGCGACAACCGGCGCCTGATCGCCGAGCTCGCGGCGCGCCGCGGCGGCGCGCTGCTCGACCTCGGCTGCCACGTCGGCGGCTTCGCCATCCACGCGGCGGCGGCCGGCGTCGAGGCGGTCGGCCTCGATCAGAGCGCGGCGATGCTCGAGCTCGCGGCCGCCAACGCCGAGCGCTGCGGCGTCGCCTCGCGGACGACCTGGGTCCGCGGCGACCTCTTCGGGCCGCTCGACGACCCGGCGCTCGATCGCCGCTTCGCGACGATCGTCGTCGACCCGCCGAAGATCGCGAGCTCGC
>JAGQIT010000484.1 GCA_020431135.1 Myxococcales bacterium
GCGAGCGTCGAAGCGACGGCGACCGCGGCGGGCTGCGGGTGCCGAGGCGGTCGCGCGGCTAGCGACGAAGGTCGTGCGTCCTGCGATGCCATCTGCGCGCGGACGCGCTCGCCCGGCGGCGTCTCGGCGATTCGTCCGGCCGAGAGCGCTCGGGGCGTCGTCCTCGTAGGGCTCGTCGAAGCCGTCACGGGACCGCTGTGAGCGCTGTGATCGCGCCTCGCCGCAATGCAACGATTTCGCGTGGCGCTTGGATGGGCGCCATTCATCCTCGGCGAGTGCGCCGAGTTCTCATATGTGGCTTGCTCATGGTCGCTTGCGGCGATGGCGACGGCGGTGACGCAGGGGAGCCGGCGTCCTTGGAAGGGGTCTGGCGCGCGACGCCTGGGATGGTCCTCGGCGGGAGCTGTGACGGTCAGCAGGCGGCCGTGCTCCTGAGCAGCGACTATCGAATTGAGGCGCGCGCCGACGGCGGGATCGAACTCTCCTACTATGCGCAAAACGACGGGCCGCTCCACACATGTGCGAAGGAGGGGAGCGAGTATGTCTGCCCGAGCGTGGCGCTCGGCAGCAACTCCTGCGAGCGGTGGGACGCGGGGCTGCGCCTCGAATTCGTGAGCGCGGACGAAGCGACCGGAGAGGCGACCTACGTCTTCGACTGCTTCGACTCGGATCCAGACATCCCGTGCTGCACTGGCTATGGGGATAACCACCCGTGCACGCGGATCTTCGCGTGGACCTTGACTCGCCTCCGCTGAGGCCTCGGCTCACTTCGGCAGGATCGGGACGGCGACCGCATACCAGGCGGGGGCCTCTGGATCCTCCGGGTCGTCGAGGACCCGGACCTCCCAGTTGCCGAGGAGCCAGGCGAAGCCCGCGTCGATGGCCACGGGCTGTGACTCGGGGTCGAGCGCGAAGGAGAGGCTCCTGGCGCCGCGCTTCGGCGAGCTGGTAGAGACTAGGACGCGCGGCGGGCCGCCCTGATCGTCGCGGAACTCGAAGCTGGCTCGCCCGCCGCGGGCGTCGGCGAGCTCGACCTGTCGGTGGCCGCCTGTGCCGAGCCAGAGCACTGTCGGGGTCGCGGGCGTCGACGCGGCGAGGGACGCCGGGCAGACGGGTCGGTAGACGGCGACGCGGAGCGCCTCGCCGCGACGCCCGGGCTCCCGGGCGACGCGCACGAGCGCGTCCCCGAGGCGCAGCTCCGCGGGGAACTGCTGGATGCGCCTGCGCTCATCACCCTGTAGATGGACGATCGGGCGGGTGCGCGGGCCCGGTTCGGGCTCGGTGTCGACGCCGAGGCCGAGGCCCGCGAACCCGCCCGGAGACTCCGGCAGGGGCTCGTTCTCGAGGAGGAATTCGACGCCCTCGATCGTCACGGGGCGGGCAGCGGTCAGGGGATGCGTCGCCACCTTCGCCGGTACGCGGAGCAGCTCGCGCGGCTGGGCGAAGCGGGGGGAGGGCGCGCCGCAGGGGTCGACCTCGCCGACCGGGAAGTCCGGGACAGGCGGCGGCTCTGCGCGCTCGTAGCGGAGCCGGGCGTGGATCGCGGGGTGAGGCTGCACTCCGAGCGCGCCGCCGAGGTGCGCCTGCGTCTCGCCGAGGAGCACCTCCTCGACGACGATCTTGGCGGGTCCGAGCGTGAGCTCGACGTGCTCCCCTGGGCGGAGGTCGACGCCGCCCGAGAGGTTCGCGCGGCTGGCGAGGACGTTGTGGTCGAGCGAGAGCCGCGGCCCGTCGTCGCCGTGCCACAGGCGCGCGCTCAGCTTGGCGCTGTGGCCGTGGCCGAAGGCGGCCGTCGTCAGCCCGCGCGTCGACAACCAGGTCCACAGCGGCGCGTCGGCGGCGGGTCGATCGAGCTGGTCGTGCGCAGGCGGGCAGGGGTTGTCGGTGACATGCACCCAGACGCGCTCGCGGTCCTCGGACCAGCGGTGCTGGAGGCGGACGCCGTCGAGCTGCTGCGCCGAACCAGCGCCGAGGTCATGGACGCTGCGCGACTCGCCGCCGCGCTTGAGGACGAGCGTCGGCGTCGGCGTCGGCGGGTCGTCGCCGATCCAGAGGACGGGCACGCGGCGCTCGACGGCGAGCTCGCGCTCTCCGAACGTGACGTGGTCATCGGCGGAGAGAACGGCGTCGACGAGCACGACGGGGGCGTCGATGAGCGCTGTCGGGAGGGATCCGCGGCGCGTCGCAGGCTCACCGCAGCCGGGCGACGGGCTGAGGAGGGGCGGCTGTGCTGGCTTCGTCGGCGGCGCCTCCTCCCGCGCGCGCGCAGGCGCAGGCGTCGACGACGTGCAGCCGACGAGCGCGCTGGAGAGGCACAGGAGTCCAGCGAATCGGCGCACCGCGCCAGTATGAACGAATGCCGCGCGCGTCGGTGAACGTTCTCGGAGGTCGCCAGCGGGACAGGTCCCGCGCTCCGCTACGCGGACGAAGATGTCTCATGCCTGCGGGGCCAGGTTCACCGCGGCCGTGAGCGAGCGTCGGGCCGGTCGCGCCTCGGGCTTGACGCCGACGACCGCTCGCGCGTGGCGCCCTGCGAGCCGGCGCAGGACGAGCACGGTGGCGACGCTGAGGCCGAGCACCGCGGTCGTCTGCCACAGCCACCCTGGCCAGCCGAAGAAGTGGCCGCGCACCCCGATCGCCCAGCGCCCGGTCAGCAGATCGAGCCAGTACATGTGGACGAAGTAGACGCCGAAGGAGAGCTCGGCGAGGCGCCCGAGGCCGCGATCGAGGAGGCGGGGCAGCGGCCGCTGGAGGGCGACGAGGAGCAGGGGGCACAGCGCCATCTTGAGGACGTAGTTCCAGCGGTTGCCGAGCACCACGTGGCCGCCGGGCGTGAGCCACTCGTGGGCGAGGGTGCTAGCGACGAGGGCGAGGCCGACGGCGACGATCGCCCGCGTGTGGCGGTCGAGCGCCGCGCGGTGCTTGGCCCACCAGATCCCGAAGAGGAAGCACGAGCTGAAGTGGACGAGGTTGAGCAGGAGGAGGCGCGGATCGTGCGAGGAGGCGCGGGGGAAGGCGACGGCGACGAGGACGCTGAGGACGAGGAGCGGCGTCAGGGCGCGAGCGCGGCCGCGGGCGGCCCGTCGCCACAGCGGCGCGAGGGCGAAGAGGCCGAGCATCACCGGGATGAACCAAGTGTGGATCGCGTGCGCGCCCGTAAAGAGGTAGGCGAGGTAGCGGCCAGGAGCGAAGCCCCCCCAGAGCAGCCGGCCGAAGCCTGGCTCAGGGTGCAGGTGCATCGCGAAGCCGACGAGCACCGGCAGCGACGTGAGCACGTAGGGCGCGGCGACGTAGCGCAGCTTCTTGCGGACGAAGGCGCCGTAGCTGCGCGCGGCCCCGAGGTGATGAAAGAGGTAGCCGGCGATGAAGACGAAGACGACCGTCCAGTTGCAGAAGAGGACGCCGGTCGCGTGGACGGTCGGCGTCAGGCCGCCCCACTGGACGAAGCTCCCGCAGTGGCCGGCGACGATGCAGGCGATCGCGAGGCCGCGGAGGCGGTGGAGCTCGGGGCGGAAGCTCATGGCGCGCAGGTCGTGGTCGCGGGCTCGTCGGCGAAGACGGCCCGGGTGGTGGCGACGTCGGAGGCGACGATCATCCCGGCTGCGGGGGTGGTCGCGCGATCGGTGACGACGAGGGAGTAGCCGGCGTCGAGGACCGCCTGCTGCCACTGCGGATCGCGCTCGAGGTGATCGGGGAGGCGGACGAACTCGACGTCGGTCTCGCCGGCGCGGCGGATGTCCTGGATCGCCCACAGGCAGAAGCCGAGGCGGACCTCGGGGGCGAGCTCGTGGAAGGCGGCGAGGCGCTCGATCTCGAAGGAGGAGGCTAGGGCGCGGTGCTCGAGGCCGCGGTCGCGGATGAACTCGGCGACCGGCGCGACGACCTCGTCGACCTTGAGGTCGAAGACGATGCCGCGATCCTCGGGGATCACGGCGACGACCTCCTCCAGCCGCGGGACGCGGGTGCCGGCGAATTCGGGCCCGAACCACGCGCCGACGTCGAGCTCCTGGATCTCGGCGTAGGTGAGCGAGGCGATCGCGCGGTTCTCGAGGTCGTCGCTGGTCCGCCCGGTGGTCGAGTCGTGGAAGGCGATGAGCACCCCGTCGGCGGTCCGGCGGATGTCGATCTCGACGCCGTCGCTGCCGTCGGCGACGGCCTGCCTGGCGGCGGCGACGGTGTTCTCGGGGGCCGCCGCGCCGCCGCCTCGGTAGGCGAAGACGAGCGGCCGCGCCGGGGCTTCGCATGCTTCGGGCGCGTCGCAGGCGAGGAGCCCGGCGCAGGCGCAGGCGCAGGTGAGGAGCGCGAGCGCGCCGCGGCGCTCAAGAGGGTGCGCGAGGGGAGGCGACCGGCGGGGCATTCATCAGGGCAATCACCGCTCGCGTCGCGGATCATCACCGCGGCTGAAGAAAGTCGCCGCTCGGCTCAGGGCTCGGCGTCGGACGCGGTCGTCGTCATCGTCGCGTGCACGCCGGTGGTGTCGCTGGTCCCCGAGGTGGTCAGGCCCGAGGTGCCTCCGGAGCCGTCGGAGGTGCCGCCAGAGGTGGCGCCGGACGTGGCGCCGGACGTACCGCCGGACGTGCCGCCGGACGTGGCGGTCGTCGTCGTCCCCGACAGCGAGGTGTTCATCCCCTCGGTGTCGCCGCCGTCGGTGTCCACCACGG
>JAGQIT010000485.1:0-152 GCA_020431135.1 Myxococcales bacterium
CCGGAGCGCATGCTCCTCGACGTCTAGACCACCTGTCCGCAGGCACAGCAGCACCAGGAGCGCCGCCATGAGCGACAAGAGCAGCGAGCAAGAGAACACCTTCGATCTCGTGATCATCGGCTCGGGACCGGGCGGCTACGTCGCGGCGATCC
>JAGQIT010000485.1:217-7523 GCA_020431135.1 Myxococcales bacterium
GGCTGCATCCCGTCGAAGGCGCTCCTCGAGTCGAGCGAGCGCTTCGCCGAGGCCCGTGATCACTTCGCAGACCACGGGATCAAGGCGAGCGTCGAGCTCGACCTGCCGACGATGCTCGGGCGCAAGGACAAGATCGTCTCGCAGCTCACGGGCGGCATCGCCGGGCTCTTCAAGAAGAACCGGATCACCCGCGTCGAGGGCCACGGGTCGATCCCGAGCGTCGGCGAGGTCCTGGTCAAGGGCTCCGACGGGGGCGAGCGCCGCCTCAAGGCGGACAAGATCCTGATCGCCACCGGCTCGGTGCCGGCGACGATCCCCGGCGTCGAGCTCGACGGCGACCGCGTCGGCACCTCGACGGAGGCGCTCGCCTACCCCGCCGTCCCCGAGCATCTCATCGTCATCGGCGCCGGCGTCATCGGCCTCGAGCTCGGCTCGGTCTGGGCCCGCCTCGGCGCCAAGGTCACGGTCCTCGAGTTCATGCCGAAGCTCCTGCCGACGATGGACGAGGAGGTCGCCCGCCTCGCCCTGCGCCTCTTCAAGCGCCAGGGCCTGAGCTTCACCTTCGGCGCCCGGGTCCAGAGCGCGGCCGTCGACGGCGACGCGGTGAAGGTCACCTACAAGAGCGCGAGCGGCGAGGAGGTCACGGTCGAGGGCGACCGCGTCCTCGTCGCGGTCGGCCGCCGGCCGTGCACCGCCGGCCTCGGCCTCGACGCCCTCAAGGTCGAGACCGACCGCCGCGGCCACATCCTCGTCGACGAGCACTACCGGACCTCGGTCGCCGGGATCTGGGCGATCGGCGACGTCATCCCCGGGCCGATGCTCGCGCACAAGGCCTCCGAGGAGGGGGTCGCCGCGGTCGAGGGCATGGTCGGCAACCCCGGCCACGTCTGCTACGACGCGGTCCCGAACATCATCTACACCCACCCGGAGATCGCCTCGGTCGGCAAGACGGAGCACGAGCTCAAGAACGCCGAGATCCCCTACCGCAAGGGCTCCTTCCCCTTCATGGCCAACGGCCGGGCGAAGGCGCTCGGGCAGACCGACGGCATGGTCAAGATCCTCGCCCATGCCGAGACCGATCGGATCCTCGGGGTCCACTGCATCGGCCCGCGCGCGGGCGACCTGATCGCCGAGGCGGCGATCGCCATCGAGTTCTCGGCGAGCGCCGAGGACCTCGCGCGCTCGGTCCACGCCCACCCGACCCTCGCCGAGGTCGTCAAGGAGGCCGCCCTCGCGGTCGACGACCGGGTGATCCACATCTGACCGGCGAGGCCGGCAAAACGGCGGTGAGCTGCGGCGCGAGGATCGCCGCGCGGCCTCGCCGTGGTAGGCTGCGTGGCCCATGGCCCGCCGCAAAGTGGTGAATCGGCGCCCGTCCACCGGCGCCCGTCGTACGGTCACCGCGACCGTCACGCAGGGGAGCGTCGACCTCGACGACCGCCCCCTCACGATCACCCCCGCGCGCGACGGCAAGCGCCTCCTCGTCACGCTCCCCTACGAGGTCACGGTCGTCGACGCCCGGACCCTCCAGGTCGAGCGCTCGATCCCGATGAAGAACGCCGCGCCGTCGCTCGCCGAGGCGAACAAGGACGGCGCCCTGTGGCTCGGCGGCCACCACCTCCACTTCGGCTCGATCTTCGCGACGACCTACCGCAAGGTCGGCTCGAAGCTCGCCGGCTACGTCGACCGCCTCAGCCTCGTCCGCCCCGGCCTGCTCTGCGGCGTCGGCTCGCAGGGCGAGGTGCTCTGGGACGTCGCCAAGGAGACGCCGGTCCACCGGCGCAAGATCGGCGAGCACCCGACCTTCGGCCTCGTCTCGCTCGGCGGCCGCGCGATCTGGGCCGACGGCTCGGCGAGCGCCTGGGTCATCGAGCCCGAGCACGCCAGCGGCTACACCCAGCTCCGCTTCAAGCACACGAGCGAGGAGCCGCCGGCGCGCGAGGGCATCGTCGCCCTCGGCGCGACGACCCGCGACCGCTGCGTCCTCGCGGCCCGCGACGGCGGCGTCGCGTGGTTCGCCCCCAACCTCCGCCTCGAGGGCGAGCGCTTCCCTCGAGGCCTCGCGCCGCGGCAGGCGACGCCGCTGGCCGTCGCCGGCGACGAGCGCTGGATCTACGTCCTGCGCCCGCGCGGGATCCTCCACCGCTTCCTCGTCGCCCAGCTGAGGGCCCACCCGACCGAGCCCGAGGAGGATCCGCCGATGCTCCCGGAGGCCCAGGAGTGCCGCCTGCGCTGGCCCGCGAGCGCGATGGCGCTCCTCCAGCGCGAGGGCCAGGCGACGCGCCTGGTCCTCGGCGGACCGCAGGCCGAGGGGCTCCTCGGCCGCCTGTGGCGCTGCGACCCCGAGACCCTCGAGTGGCGCGAGCTCGGCCTCGGCGAGCGCCGCCTCGTCGAACCTGCGCCGAAGGACGACGACGGCAAGCGCGAGGTCCCCGACTTCACGCCGACGCGGAGCAAGATCAGCGGCCCGCCGCTCGCCGAGCTCAAGGTCGACGCGATCCTCGGCGACGCCGGCGGCAAGGTGCGGATCACCACCGGCCACGGCTCGCTCCTCGAGCGCCCGGTCGCCACGGTCGCCGCCGACGAGGTGATGCCGGCCGACACCGTGGTGCTGTCGGCGATGATCCGCCCGCGCGAGGGCACCGCCCGCCCGGCGCTCCTCCTGTGGCCCGGCGTCCGCGACGACGGCGAGCGCGACCCGCCCGAGCCCGTCTGGCTCGTGTGGGGCGACTCGCCGCGCGGCTGGACGCCGCTGACGACCCCGAAGATCCGCGAGCAGGGCTGGTCGCGCCCCGACCTCTTCCCGATGCAGGTCGCCCTCGCAGGTGTCCCAAAGGTCAGCGGCAACCGCGAGGCGCTGAGCGAGCGCTGGAGCGACGCCGAGCACTTCGACGCCCTCGCCCGCGAGTGCAAGCACATGCTCAAGGTGATCTGGTAGCGGCCGCGCTGGCGCCCCAGCGCCGGACCAAGGCCGAGAATTGCCGAGGGCGACGCCGAAGCGTCGCCCTCTCGCGTTCTCGCGTTCTCCCGCGCGGCTCGACTAGCCGTCGATGATCGCCCGGACCTCAGCCTCGCTGAGCGTGTGATCCTGGCGCTTGGCGGCGCTGAAGACCTTGTCGACGAGCGCGTCGTCGGCCTCGTAGCCGTGGGCGCGCAGCCAGTAGATGACGTTCGAGCGCCCGCTGTAGTGGCCGATCTCGATCTCCTGCTGGCGCCCGAAGACGCGGGCCGGGACCGCCGAGTAGACCTTGTCGGCGAGCTCGTGGTCGCCGCGCTTCTCGGCCTTGATGATCGCCGCCGCGTGGACGCCGGTCGCCGTGCGGAAGGCGTCGCGCCCGGAGAGCGGGTAGCTCGGGTGGATCGGCACGCCGGTGTACTGCGACACCGCCTCGACGTACTCGACGAGGCACGAGACGTCGTGCTGCGCCGGGTCGAGGAGGCCGAGGAGGTGGAGGTTGAGGAGCAGCAGATCCATCGACGCGTTGCCGACGCGCTCGCCGATCCCGAGGCCGCAGCCGTGGACGCGGTGGAAGCCCCACTCGAAGGCGTGGAGGCCGAGGGTCAGCGCGAGGCCGCGGTCGTTGTGGCCGTGCCAGTCGAGCTCGACGCGGTCCTCGACGTCCATCGCCCGGAGCACGCCGCGCGTGAAGTTGAGGAGGTTGCGCAGGCCGTCCGGGGTCGCGTGACCGCAGGTGTCGCAGAGCACCAGGCGGCTCGCGCCCTCGTCGATCGCCGTGCGGAAGAGCGTGTCGAGGGTCTTCGGGTGCGAGCGCGTCGTGTCCTCGGTGACGAAGGACGCCGGCAGCTCGTTGTCTACGATCAGCTTGACCGCGTCGCGCGTGTAGCCCTGGAGGCGGCCGAGCTCCCAGCCCTCGGCGAAGGCGCGGATCGGGCTCGAGCCGATGAAGGTCGTCACCTCGAGGGGGACGCCGACCTTCTGCGAGATGTCGATGATCGGCTGGATGTCCGAGGCGACCGTCCGCGCGGCGCAGTTCGGGACGAGGCGGAGCTTCTCCTCGACGATGAAGCGGAGGAGGCGCTCGACGTCCTCCTGGGCGCGCTTGCCGGCGCCGGGGAGGCCGAGGTTGACGCACTGGATCCCGAGCTGATCCATCAGCCGCAGGAGGCGCATCTTCTCCTCGATCGACGGGTCCTTGACCGACGGCGACTGGAGGCCGTCGCGGATCGTCTCGTCGACGAAGCGCGGCGCCGCGCGCAGCAGCGGCCCGCGCCGCTCCTTCTCGTTCCAGTCGTAGACCAGCTCCGCGACGTTCTCTTGGTTGTCCCGGCTCTCTTCCATCTCAGCCCTCCACGCTCGCCACCCCCAGCGCCTCGTCGAAGAAGCGCCGGAGTTCGTCGATGATCCCGACGATGAAGACCTCGGGGATCTCGTCGTCGTCGTCGATCATGATCATCAAGAGGTCGTACATGATGACGATCCCCTCGAGCTCGGCCTCGGCGTCGTCGGTCTTCGGGGCGCCGACGAAGGCGACGGCGACGCGCGGGTTGACGCCGCCGCGGACCTGCGCCGGGGTCGCCCGCCGCTGCACCGACACGGGCGCCTCCGCGAGGAGGCGCAGGACCTTGTCGGGGATCTCCTCGAGCACCTCCTCGAAGGCGCGGACGAGCTCGCGCTTGACGACGTCGGTGAGCTCGACCGGCTCCTCGCCGGCCTCCGCCTCCTCGGCCGCGGCGGCCTCGGCCGCCGCGCTGTCGAGCTCGAGGACCTTGAGCATCGCCGCGGCCGCGCCCTCGCGGTCGCCGACCGCCTCGCGCGTCAGGCCGAGCTGGTAGTGGAAGTCGGGGTCCTCGGGGGCGGCGGCGACCGCCTTCTCGAGCGCCTTCACGGCCTCGTCGCCGCGGCCGCTGGCGAGCATCACCGCGCCGTAGGTGCTGAGGTAGGCCGGGTGCCCCTGCATGTCCGGCGTCACCCTCTCGAGGAGCTCGAGCGCCTCGTCGGGGTCGTCGTCGTCGAGGCGGATCTGGGCGAGGAGCAGCCGCCCCTCGTCGCGCGCCGCCTCTTCGACGCCGTCGCGCTCGAGGAGCGCCCGGACGACCGCCTCGGCCTCGTCGAGGTCGTCGCCGTGGATGAACAGGCACTCGGCGCAGTCGAGGTAGATCTCCGGGAGCTCGGAGCCGAGGTCGACCGCCTGCATCAGGTAGCCGGCGGCGTTCTCCACCCGTCCCTCGGCCCAGGCGATCATCCCGTTGAGATGGAGGACCCGCACGTGGTTCTCGCCGACGTGCTTGGCCGCCTCATCGACAGCGTCGAGCGCGGTCTGGATGTCTCCGGCGTCGACGGCATCGAGGCCGCGGCGAATCACCGTGTCGAGGTCTTGATCCATGGGCGGACTCTAGCACGCTGGCGATCCGGCCCTGACCTCGCGACGCCGCCGCCACGACCCCCCGCGGGGCGCCTCGCGTGAGCCGACTCATGGGGTCTCTTGGGGCCCGCGGAGGTCCACGTCGCGCCCGCCGAGGCCACCCCGCGAGGGTCGTTCCGTCGCCGTGCGCCGTGCATCTCGGATCGCCCCTAATAGGCGCGGCCGGCGGGCGCCCTGCGCCGCGGCGAAGGGCGGGGGGTGTGCCACTACTCACTACCTCTGCGCCCCCCCTCGGATGACAAGCGCGAGCCCCGAGGGCCATAATCGCCGGACCTCTGACGCTACGTGAGCCCGTCGGCGTGCGGCGTTGAGGTCACAGGTACGAAAAGGCATGGACACGTTCGCCGCAAGCCAATCCGCTGAGCGTGAATCACTCGAGTCGGTCGTCATCCGCTTCGCCGGCGACTCCGGCGACGGGATGCAGCTCACCGGCTCTCAGTTCACGCAGTCGACCGCCCTCGCGGGCAACGACCTCGCCACCTTCCCCGACTTCCCCGCCGAGATCCGCGCCCCCGCGGGCACGACCTTCGGCGTCTCGGGCTTCCAGATCCACTTCGCCTCGCGCGACATCATGACCCCGGGCGACGCCCCGGACGTCCTCGTCGCCATGAACCCCGCGGCCCTCAAGGTCAACCTCGGGGACCTCAAGCGCGGCGGGATGGTCGTCATCAACACCGGCGCCTTCACGGCCGGCAACCTCAAGAAGGCCGGCTACGACGCCGACCCGCTCGAGGACGACACCCTCGGCCCCTACCGCGTCCTCAAGCTCGACATCTCGAAGCTGACGCTGGCCGCGGTCGAGGAGTTCGAGCTCGGCACCAAGGAGGCGCTGCGCTCGAAGAACATGTGGACCCTCGGCCTGATGATGTGGATGTTCGACCGCGACCGCGCGGAGACCGTCGCCTGGCTCGAGAAGAAGTTCGCCAAGAAGCCGGAGATCGCCAAGGCCAACATCGCCGCGCTCAACGCCGGCCACGCCTACGGCGAGACCGCGGAGATGCCCCAGGGCATCGGCTGCTACACGGTCCCCAAGGCCCACCTCGGCGAGGGCACCTACCGCAACATCACCGGCAACGAGGCGACCTCGTGGGGCCTGATCGCGGGCGGCCAGCTCGCCGGCCTCAAGCTCGTCCTCGGCTCCTACCCGATCACCCCGGCGTCGACGATCCTCCACACCCTCGCCAACCTCAAGGAGTTCGGCGTCGTCACCTTCCAGGCGGAGGACGAGATCGCGGCGGTCTGCGCGGCGGTCGGGGCGTCCTACGCCGGCTCCCTCGGGATCACCACGACCTCCGGCCCCGGCGTCGCCCTCAAGGCCGAGGCGATCGGCCTCGCCGTCGCCACCGAGCTGCCGCTGGTCATCGTCGACGTCCAGCGCGGCGGGCCGTCCACCGGCCTGCCGACCAAGACCGAGCAGTCCGACCTCCTGCAGGCGGTCTACGGCCGCAACGGCGACTGCCCGCTCGCCGTCGTCGCCGCCCAGACCCCGGGCGACTGCTTCTACGCGGCGATCGAGGCGGTCCGCCTCGCGGTCAAGTACATGACCCCGGTCATGCTCCTCACCGATGGCGCCCTCGCCAACGGCGCCGAGCCGTGGAAGATCCCGTCGATGGCGGACTTCAAGCCGTTCCCGCCGACCTTCCGCACGGACCCCGAGGGCTTCCACCCCTTCGTCCGCGACCCTGAGACCCTCGCCCGCACCTGGGCGAAGCCGGGGACCCCGGACCTCGAGCACCGCATCGGCGGCCTCGAGAAGCACTACGACTCGGGGAACATCTCGTACGACCCCGACAACCACCACAAGATGACCAAGACCCGGGCGGCGAAGATCGCCGGGATCGCCGACGACATCCCCGCGCAGGCGCTCGAGCAGGGCGGCGCCAACGACTACCTCGTGGTCGTCGGCTGGGGCTCGACCTACG
>JAGQIT010000486.1:0-4458 GCA_020431135.1 Myxococcales bacterium
CGGCGCGCTCGAGCGGGCGCGCGAGGCGATCAAGAACCGCCTCTACGTCGAGATCCGCGTCGGCAACCACAACTTCGACAACGTCATCGACGGCGGCCTCGACGACGACGCCGCCGAGCTCGAGAGCGCCGACTGGATCGAGGCCCCCGACGATCTCGATCCGCTCGGCCTCCAGGTGTCGCTGTGGAAGCTGACCCAGATCAAGTTCGACGAGGCGGTCGAGGACTACTGGGATCACCGCAAGGCGATGGTCTCGGAGTACCTCCGCGACGAGGTCGGGGCGCTGACCAAGGAGCGCCCGGTCAAGCACCGCGAGCCGCTGAGCGACGACGCCTTCCCGCGCGACGCCTGGGAGGCGACCCTGTGCGCGCTCTCCCGCCGCTTCCTCGAGCGCCCGGAGATCTACGACCCGGAGATCGAGCTCTACGCCGAGCGGGTCCAGCGCTGGCTCGTCACCAGCGGCGGCACCGAGGTCGTCACCGAGGACGTCTACCTCAGCCTGACGATCGAGGGCTGGGTGCTCACCGAGGAGGACGGGGTCTACGTCCACGGCGCCCGCGAGATCTACCTGCGCTCGGTCGACGCGATGCCGGTGGAGGCGGAGCTCGAGCGGCTCGTCGACGAGGTCCTGCGCGAGCTCAGCGAGCTGCGCAAGGCGCCGAGCCCCGGCGCCTACATCGGCCCGGCGCTGCTCTCGGGGCAGGCGGCGAGCACCCTCTTCCACGAGGCCCTCGGCCACCGCCTCGAGGGCGAGCGGCTGATCGCCCGCGGCGAGAGCAAGACCTTCGCCCACAAGCGCGGCGAGCGGATCCTCCCCGCCGGCCTCGACGTCTACGACGATCCGACGATCGAGAGCCACGGCGGCCAGGCGCTCTGGGGCAGCTACCGCGTCGACGACGAGGGCGTCCGGGCCCAGCGCGCGCGCCTCGTCGACGACGGGATCCTCCGCGGCTTCCTCCAGAGCCGGACGCCGATCCCCGGCTCCTCGAGCTCCAACGGCCACGCGCGCCACGACGGCTTCCAGCGGCCGATGGCGCGGATGGGCACGCTCGTCGTCGAGGCCCGCAGCGGCGGCGAGACCTGGGACGAGCTCGTCGATCGCCTCGTCGAACTCGCGCGCAGCCAGGGGCGGCCGCAGGGGCTGATCATCAGCCACGTCCGCGCCGGCGAGACGTCGACCAGCGACTACGACTTCCAGGCCTTTAAGGGCGAGCTCGCGGAGGTCTTTGTCATCGACGTCGAGACCCGCAAGCAGACGCGGATCCGCGACGTCGAGCTGATCGGCACGCCGCTCTCCGCCCTCCAGCGGATCGTCGCCCACGGCGGCGAGGTCGGCGTCGATCAGGGGCTGTGCTACGCCGAGAGCGGCTCGGTGCCGGTGTCGGGCCTGTCGCCGGCGCTCCTCCTCTCGGAGCTCGAGCTCCAGCAGAAGAGCACCACCGGCTACCACGAGCCCCTGCTGCCGCCGCCCTTCGCCGACGACGGCTCGCGCGGCCGCCGTGGCAAGCTCCGCGAGCGCGGCCGTCGGCGCCCGAAGGGCGGCTGAGTCGTCGACCGAGATTGCCCCGCCGTGCTCTGTAGTTCGGTCCGCGGTGAGCCGCGAGAACGGCGGACATTGACCCCCAGCCCGCGCGTCCGCGGGCGCTATACTGCCCGCGCATGGCGAGCCCGAGCCTGACGACGATCGAGGCGGTCCACGGGGCGCTCGCCGACATCGCCGGCGGCGACTGGCGGATCAAGTACGCGAAGTCGAGGTCCGGCGGCCTGCTGACCCGCGGGCGCGCGCGGATCGCCGTCGTCGGCCCCGGAGAGATCCCGCGGGCCGACGCCGACATCATCGTCGCCTTCGCCCCGGCGGCGGAGCTCGGCGCCCTGGTCAACCGCCTGCCGGGTGGGCGGGTCCTCTCCTACGAGCTGCCGCTGGCCGCCGAGCGCCTGCGCCGGGTCGTCCTCGAGGCCCTCCAGCTCGCCGTCGCGGTCGGCCAGGCGCGGCTCACCGATCAGCTCCTCGAGATCGGCCTCGCCCTCAACCACGAGCGCGACCCGCAGCGCGTCCTGGCGCTGCTCCTCAGCCACGCGCGGACGATGACGGCGGCCGACGCCGGGTCGATCTACGTCGTCAACCCCGACCGCGAGACCCTGCGCTTCCACACCGCGCAGAACGACTCGCTGCGCACGACCCTCGGCGAGGCGACGGTGGCGATCGACGAGTCGTCGATCGTCGGCGCCTGCGTCCTCTCCGGCGAGGTCGTCAACCTCCCGGATCTCTACTCGGAGGCCGGGCGCTCGGCGCTCGGGCGGGTCTTCAACCACGACCGCTCCTTCGACGAGCGCAGCGGCTACCAGACGCGGTCGATGCTGACGGTGCCGATGCGCTCGCCGGACGGCGCCGTTCTCGGCGCCTTCCAGCTGATCAACGCCAAGCGCGACCGCCTGCCGCTGCGCCGCCCCGAGGACTTCGAGCGCCGGGTGAAGGTCTTCTCGACCGAGGACGAGCGCCTGTGCGCCTCGCTCGCGGCCCAGGGCGCGGTCGCCCTCGAGAACGCGAACCTCTACGCCGAGATCCAGGGGCTCTTCGAGGGCTTCGTCCGCGCCAGCGTCAAGGCGATCGAGCAGCGCGACCCGACGACCAGCGGCCACTCGCAGCGCGTCGCCAACCTCTCGGTGCGCTTCGCCGAGATCGTCGACGGCCTCGCGCACGGCCCCTACGCCGACGTCCGCTTCAGCCGCGACGACCTCCAGGAGCTCGAGTACGCCGGGCTCCTCCACGACTTCGGCAAGGTCGGCGTCCGCGAGGAGGTCTTGGTCAAGCCGAAGAAGCTGCACAGCCACCAGCTCGCGCTGATCCACAGCCGCTTCGACGCGATGAAGCTCCTCGCCCGCCTCGAGATGCTCGAGGCGCTCGTCGAGGACGCCCGCCGCGGGCGCTTCGATCCCGCGCGCGAGGCCGCGCTCAAGGCCGCCTACGCCGGCCTCGTCGCCGAGGTCGAGGCCGATCGCGAGGTGGTGGTCACGGCCAACGAGCCGTCGCTCCTCCCGGAGGCGGTGTCGGAGCGCGTCCGCGAGGTCGGCGAGCGCAGCTTCGCGGACGCCGAGGGCCGGCGGATCCGCCTCTTGGGCGACGAGGAGGTCGCGGCCCTGCTGATCGCCCGCGGCAGCCTCACCCACGCCGAGCGCCTCGAGGTCCAGAGCCACGTCACCCACACCTACGACTTCCTGCGCCAGATCCCGTGGGGGAAGGCGTTCTCGCGGATCCCGGAGATCGCCGGCAAGCACCACGAGTACCTCAACGGCACCGGCTACCCGAGCCACCTCGGCGCCGAGGCGATCCCGGTGCAGGCGCGGATGATGACGATCGCCGACATCTTCGACGCCCTCACGGCCTCCGATCGGCCGTACAAGAAGGCCGTGCCGATCGACCGCTCCTTCGACATCCTCCACGCCGAGGCCCGGGCCGGGAAGATCGAGCCCGAGCTCCTCGAGATCTTCATCGACGCCGGGGTGTTTCGCGTGATCGCGGGGCTGTCATGAGCGCGGCGCCGCAGGTTATGGCCCTGTCGTCGCTGCCGCCGTGGGTCCGCGGCGAGCTGTGCCGCGAGCTCGCCTGCCGCCTGCGCCGGGCCGGGCGGCGACTCGGGATCGCCGACGCGTCGCTCGCCTCTGCGGCGATCCACATCGTCGACGATCCGACGATAGCCCGCCTCAACCGCGAGCACATGGGCAAGCGCGGGCCGACGGACGTGCTCTCGTTCCCGAGCGCCGCGCCCGGGTTCATCGCGGACTTCGGGGTCGACGCGGACGCCGAGGACGCCGAGGACGAAGGGGAGGGCGCGGCTCCGCCGGCGCCGGCGCTCGGTGACGTCGTCATCGCCTGGCCGGCGATCGTCCGCCAGGCCGCGGGGTTCGACGCGCAGGCGCTCGTCGCGGAGGCGACCGTTCTCGCGATCCACGGGCTCGCGCATCTCCTGGGCCACGATCACGCCGAGCGTAGCGAGGGCAGGGCGATGCACCGCGTCGAGCTCCGGGCCCTCGCCGCGGCCGGCGTCGCCGACATCCCGCGCCCCTACGGGCTGCGGCCGTCGGGGGCGCGATGACGGCGACGACGATCCCTGCAGTCGTCGTCCACGGCGGCGCCGGGACGTACATCGCGGACCACCACGAGGGCGCCGTCGCCGGCGTGATCGCGGCGGCGCGACGGGCCCAGGCGCTCCTCCTCGACGGCGCCTCGGCGGAGGACGCCGCCGTCGCCGCGGTCCGCCTCCTCGAGGACGATCCGATCTTTAATGCGGGCCGCGGCGCCTGCCTGACCGAGGCGGGGGAGATCGAGGTCGACGCCGGGATCATGCGCTCTCGCGATCGTCGCTCGGGGGCGGTCGCGGGCCTCCGTGAGTGCCGCGATCCGATCCTCATCGCCCGCCGCGTGATGGAGGCGACCCGCCACGCGCTCCTCGTCGGCGA
>JAGQIT010000486.1:4561-10285 GCA_020431135.1 Myxococcales bacterium
CGGCGAGGTCTCGCTCGACAACCGCGCGGACACGGTCGGCGCCGTCGCCCTCGACGTCCACGGCCACCTCTGCGCCGCCGGCTCGACGGGTGGCGTGCTCCTGAAGATGCCCGGGCGAGTCGGCGACACGCCGCTCGTCGGCGCCGGCTTCTTCGCCGACCCGGCGCTCGGCGCCTGCTGCTGCACCGGCGTCGGCGAGGCGATCATGACCCGCGTCCTCGCCTTCACCGCGCTCCAGGAGGTCGCCGGCGAGCCCCTGCGCGCCCAGGCGATCGCCGAGCGCCTCTGCGACGGGGCCTCGGCCGCCCACGGCGGGGCCGCGGTCGGGCTCATCCTCCTGCGGCCGGACGGGGTCGCCGCGGTCGCCAACCACAGCGATCACATGAGCTGGGCGATCGCCCACGGGGACGAGGCGCCGCGCGGCGGGCTGTCGTCCGCCGAGTTCTAGCAGGCCGCCGCGAGGGGCAGGCCGCCTGTCCGATCCTGTGGTCTTGCGACCTCGCCGCGGGCGAGGTCGCCCCTCATATGTCGCGTGTTCCCCTCCGCCGATTCGTCGCTCGGGGCGCGGCAGCAGGGACAGGCGCCGTGGGGCGGCTACTTTACGGCGGACGAGAGGCCGCCTATAACCGGCGGGTGATCCTCGCCAGCCTGGCAGCGCTCCTCTGCATCGCCGCGCCGGCGACCGCTCCGGCGGCCGCGTCTGCGCCCGCCGCGACCGCAGAGGCCTCCGCGACCGACGGCTCGCTGATCGTCCACGCGACGAGCGACGGCTCCGTCACCGTCCGCGACAGCGACGGCCGGATCGCCGCGAGCATCCTCGTGAAGGAGGGGCAGAGCGTCCCGATCAGCCTCTCGCCCGGCCGCTACACAATCACCGACGACCACGGCGGCCCGCGCTCGATCGAGGTCGCGCCCGGCGGTCGCCTCGAGTACCGGACGACGCCCGCGCCCGCGCCGATGCCCGCGGTCGCGCCAGGCCCCGCGCCAGGGCCCGCCCCGACGATCGCCGAGCCGGAGCACGAGCCGCCGATGAGCGGAGGCCGCTGCGGCGGCGGACCCTGCCGCCGTTGGAAGCGGATCGCCGCGCCGCTGATGTCGGCGGCGATGCCCGGCGCCGGTCAGATCGTCAACAACGAGCCCGGCAAGGGCGTCGGCATGTTCCTCGGCGCCCTCAGCCTCGGCGGCGGCGCGGCGGCGCTCTACCTGACCCGCGATCCGCTCGCCTCGACGACGCCGGGCCTGAACGGCTCGACCTTCGGCTCGGAGGCGGTCAACGCCGCCGGCTTCGGCATGCTCACCGGCGGCCTCGGGATCCTCTACGCCGCGCAGATCATGGACGCCTACGCGAGCGCCGTCGGCCTCGACCGCCCGCGCCCGCACAAGAGGCACAAGATCGCCGTCCAGCTCACGCGGATGGCGACGGTGGGCTTCCGCGCCGGCGATCCGGCGGCGGCGTTCTACGCCGACTGGAACCTCAACGTCCTCGCCCAGGTCCGCCGCCGCCTCAGCGTCGGCGTCTCCGACCTCAGCGTGAAGTACGGGATCGGCCGGACGACGATCCAGGCCGGCGGCCGCCTCCACTACCGCTTCTTCGATCGCGACCGCCTGTGGATCGGCGCCGCCGTCGGGGCGATGCTCCAGGGGACGATCGGCCGGGTCCCGGGGACGATCGGCGAGGCCCAGGCGCCGGCGGTCAAGGCCAACGCCTTCGCCGTGATCCCCTACGGGCAGCTCGATCTGCGCCTCTTCCTCCTCGATCGCTGGTCCCTCGACATCATCCCGCGGATCAGCGCCCCCTTCGGGACCCGCTTCTACCGCCAGGATCTCGCGCTCCCGTCGCACTCCGTAACCTTCGAGCTCGGCACTGGCGTGGGGGTGTATTTCTGATGCGCGCGCTCATCCCAACCCTGCTGGCGGCCTCGCTCGGCCTCGCCTGCGCCCTCGGCTTCCGCGGCGCGACCGAGGTCGACGCCGAGTACTCGCTCGACGAGATCGACGCCGTCCGCGTCAACCTCCCGGACACCCCGATCTCGGTGCTCGGCGATCCCGAGGCGACCACGCTCTCGCTCGAGGGGGTCTGGTACTCGGTCGGCGGCTCGCGCACGGTGGCCGCCGACAACTCGACGATCCCGCTCCTGAACTTCGCCCTCGAGGGCCGCTTCGCCGAGCTCACGGCGATCATCCCGACCGCGAACCGCGACCTCGTCGACCTCGAGGTGCGCTCGCTGACCCTGCCGCCCGATCGCGATCTCGAGATCTGGACAGGGCTCGGCGACATCGAGGTCGCCCAGGTCGAGGGCAACGTCTCGATCGACGTCGAGGCTGGGCACGTGACGGTCTTCGGCGGCGCCGAGGGGGTGGCGATCCGCACCGGGGCCGGCGACGTCGAGGTCGAGACCTCGGGAAACACGACGGCGGCGACGGACAGCGGCGACGTCGTGATCGCGCAGCTCGGCGCCGGCGGCAACGACCTCGTGATCACGACCGGCTTCGGCAGCATCGACGTCACCCTGCGCTCGGACGCCAACCTCGACCTCGACCTCAAGGCGAGCGGCGACATCCGCGTGCAGACGCGGACTGTGTCGACGGTGACCAGCGGCGCGTTCCAGCGCGCCGTCGGCAACGGCAACGTCAAGGTCTGGCTGTCGGCGCGCGGCGGCGACGTGACGGTCCGCCTCGACGAGTCGCTCTAGCGCCTCCTGGCCCCGGAGCACCGCCGGGCGGCGCCAGCCTGTGCGGCGCGGCGCCCTTCGGCATCGGCCGACCTCCGGGTTCAGCGCGCGGCTGCGTCGCCGCTTGCCGTCGCTGGGGCGGCCGTGCTAATCGCCTTGGACGTCCGACGCCAGAGTGGTGGAATTGGTAGACACAGCGGACTCAAAATCCGCCGAGGTTCCCTCTTGTCGGTTCGAGTCCGACCTCTGGCATACCGCGAGGCCGCGGGCCCCGCGGCCCGCGCGCCCGCGGCTTTCCGTCGCCGCGATGACGTGGCACCCTTCACTTCGGACCTCGGAGGAACGTGGCTGAAGGCGGCGACATCGGCGTGACGACCTCGCTCTCGTGCCACGTGCTGTGCGCGGTTCCGCAGCTCATCGATCCGAACTTCGTCCGCTCGGTGGTCCTGATGATCGAGCACAACGAGGACGGGGCGTTCGGCCTGGTGATCAACAACTGCCTGCCGACGCGGGTGGCGGACGTGACGGAATCCCTGGGCCTCGAGTGGTACGGCGAGGAGGACGAGAAGGTCCGCCTCGGCGGCCCGGTGGAGCCGGTCCGCGGCTTCGTCCTCCACGATCAGCCGGGCTGGGATCCGCTGGCGGACGAGGTCTGCGACGGCCTGCTGATCACGGCGAGCCTCGACGCGATCACGCCGGAGGAGGGGATCGGCGCGGGCGGTCACTTCCTGTTCACGCTCGGCTACGCGGGCTGGGGCGAGGGGCAGCTCGAGCGCGAGATGACGTCAGGGAGCTGGGTCGCGGTGCCGATCAGCGACGCGGGCTTCGGCGTGACGCCGCGCTGGATCTTCGAGACGGCGCCCGAGGTGATGTGGCAGGAGGCGCTGGCGTCGATCGGGGTCGATCCGGCGCGCCTCGTGGGGCATCGCGGGATCGGCGAGCCGATCGCCAAGGCCTGAGCGCGGGCCTCCGGCGCGTTCGCGTTGCGTGCAGGCGTCCGAGGGCTGTGGGCGGCGCGTTGGGTGCGGGCGTCCGGGGGCTTTGGCGTTGGGCGTCCGAAGGTTGCGGCGTAGGGAGGCGCCGGGGGCCGTGAGGCGCTTCAGACAGGTCGGATCGGGCATCGCCGCCCCTTCGGAGGCGTCGATGCCCGTCCTCGACGCACACCTCACGGCCCCCGACGCCTCTCATCGGCAGATCGGACTTCGCAGGGGACGGCGTCCGGAGGCGGTATGGCAGCACATGACGGCTCATGCGTGCGTGGTCGACGGTGCTTCATCCTGCGGGGGGAGGAACGCATGCGGCGAGCTGTGCGGACGGGACGTCACCAGGCGGATGAACGTCGCGGGCTCACCGTCAGCCTCGGACGCCGGCTTCAAATCGAGGACGCGCTCGGCCGGCCTCGGTCACCATGCAAACAGCAGGTCGCGTGCTCTCCGACAGCCCCCCGGACGCCGGCTCCAAACCAAGGACGCGCTCAAGGACGGAGGCGCGGGCCCCTCGTGAGCGAGTCCCGCAGGACATGCTTCAACGGAGTTGAAGCGTGTCCGAGGACCTGTCTGAGCGAAGAGGGACCCGCGCCTCCGTCCGCGCCCCAGCGTCCGCCCCTCCACCTCGCGGCGTACGCATGGGGACCTGCGTCGAAGTGCCGACACGGCGCGCTCCGCCGGCGTCGCTGCGCCAAAGCAGCCCGAGCCGCGAGTGGACTCGCGGCGTCGAAGGGCCTAGCGCGGCAGCTTCAACCCCTCGATCGCGAGGGACAGCCACCCGCCGATCAGGCACATCCCGCCGAAGGGCGCGAGGGCGCCGAGGATCTTCGGGCCGCCGAGGGCGAGGGGGTAGAGGGCGCCGGCGAAGACGACGATCCCCGCCGTGAACAGGGCGATCGCCAGGCGGCGCAGCGGCCTCGGCTCGCGCATCGCCCAGAGCGCCGCGCCGAGGAGCGCGGCCGCGTGGACCTGCTGGTAGTGGGCCGCGGTCTGCCAGATCTCGAGGCTCCTGCCGTCGATCGTGCCGCGCAGGGCGTGGGCGCCGAAGGCTCCTGCGGCGACCCCGAGGGCGCCCAGGAGGCCGGCGGCGATGACTCCGCTTCGTCCGTTCATTCGCGTCTCCGTCGCCGCTTCGCGCGCTTCGCCTCCGCCTCCGCGGCCTCGGCGGCGGCGGCTGCCTCGGCCTCGGCGATCTCCTCCGCGGTCCGCGGCCTGCTCGTGATCTGGCGCTCGATCCACGAGCTGAACTCCTCAGTGACCCCGTCCGGGCGGCGGACCTCGTAGGCCTCTCGGCTGACGAACGAGCCCGCGCCGATCTCGGAGATCCAGGTGTCGAGATCCTCGATGCCGCGGCCGAGCCAGATCGTCTTGGTGGTCAGCATCGCCGCGAAGTTGTGGCCGGAGTAGGTCCGGTCCTTCTTCTTGTCCTTCTTGACGATGAACTCGGCGTCCGAGTGGTCGATCAGGTCGAGCGCCTCGCGGATCGGCGAGGGCAGGCCAGAGCGCCCCTGGCTCGCCTTGGCGGCCTCCCGCGTCGTCTGCCGCTCGCCGCGGCTCGACTGGCGCATGATCGCCTCCTGGAGGCGCTCCTGGAGGTGCTCTGCGTCGCAGCCGAAGGTCCCGGACCCGAGCAGCGCGACCCCGAGGAGCCCGATCACCACCCGATCGCGCATGCCTGCTAGGCTAGCACGGATCGTGAGCGCGCATCCCGACGAAGACCTGTTTACGCGGGCCTGGCGGCAGGACAAGAGCCAGGTGCCCCTCGCCGAGCGCATGCGCCCGAGGAGCCTGGACGAGGTCGTCGGCCAGGATCATGTCCTCGGGCCGGGGCGCCTGCTGGCCCGCCTTCTCGGCCGCGGTCGCGTCCCGAGCATGATCCTTTGGGGCCCGCCCGGCGTCGGCAAGACGACGCTCGCGCGCCTCCTCGCCGAGCGCGCTGAGGCCGAGTTCATCACCCTCTCGGCGACCTCCTCGGGGGTCAAGCAGATCCGCGAGGTCGTCGACAGGGCGGCGAAGCGGCGGTCGTACGAGGGCCGGGCGACGCTCCTCTTCATCGACGAGATCCA
>JAGQIT010000487.1 GCA_020431135.1 Myxococcales bacterium
GTCGCGGGCGATCAGGTTGACGTGGACGAAGCGAGCGCGCACGCGCGGAGTATGGAGCACCGACCGCGCGGCGACCAGGTCGCGGCGGGCCTCCCGCGACGCGGACCCTGGAGGCCGCGACAGCTCTCGCCGTCGGCACCCTCATGGATCGGCGAAGCGGCGCTCAGCGCTTNNNTTCTTCTTCTTCGTCTTCTTCTTCGACTTCGGCGCGGGCGCGGGCTCCTCGGCGAGCCAGCCCTCGAGCGTCGCGATCACCTCAGCGTGGTCGCCCCCCGCGAGCGCCTTGTAGCCGTCGAGTGCCTTCTGGGCGTAGGCCTGCCCCTCCGCGCGCTGCTTCTTGCTCCCCGAGTCGCGGTAGATCCTGGCCAGGCGGTAGTCGATCTTCGGCAGGAGATCGGGCGGCCCGCCCTCCGGCTTGCCGAGGCGGAGCGCGCGGGCCTTCTCGAGGTAGCGGATCGCCCAGCCGCGGCGGCCGAGCTCCCAGTTGACGTTGCCGAGGTCGGAGTAGACCGCGATGAGCATCGGCGCGTCGGGCTCGAGCTTGTCCTTGCGGATCTTCATCGCCCGCTCCATGTACGCCTTCGCCGCCTTGTAGTCGCCGAGGTCGGCGCTGACGTTGCCGAGGTTGTGCAGCGTCGTCGCCAGGAGCGGGTGGTCGGGGCCGCGGGCCTTCTCCTCGATCGCCAGCGAGCGCTCGAGGTACTCGCGCGCCTCCTTGTGCTTGCCCTGCGCCGCGAAGGTCGCGCCGATGTTGCCGAGGAGGCCGGCGATCTGCGGGTGGTCGGGCCCGAGCACCGCCTCCTCGATCTTCAGCGCGCGATCGAAGTAGGGGAGCGTCCCGTCGATGTCGCCCTGCATCCCGCGGACCGAGCCGAGGTTGTTGAGGACGGCGGTCAGCCCGGGGTGATCGGGCCCGAGCTTGGCCTCGAGGATCGTCAGCGCCCGCGTGTAGAGGGCCTCGGCCTCGGCGAAGGCCCCCTTGCCGAGCTTGGCGTTGCCGAGCGCCATCAGGGCGCCGACGATCCGCCGGTCCTCCTCGCCGTAGAGCGCCTCGACGATCGCCAGCGAGCGCGTGCACAGGTCGAGCGCCTCGTCGGGGTTGCCCTTGCGCATCGCCAGCTGGCCGAAGGCGGCGAGGAGCCGGGCCTCACCCCGGGTGCCGCCGCCGAGGCGCTCGCTCACCGTGTCGGCGTGCTGGCGCATCGCCGCCGCGCGCTCATAGTCGCCGCGCTGCTCGCTGACGCAGTGGATGAGCGAGCCCATGGTCATCGCCAGGCGCTCGTCGTCGCGGATCAGATCGGCGCGCCACATCGCCTTGGTCAGCGACGCCTCGGCGGCCTCGTAGTCGCCGGCGAGCACCTGGAGGTTGCCATGGACCGCGAGCGCCTCCGCCTCGAGCGGGCGATAGGCGAGCTCCTCGGCGCGGGCGACGACCTGCGACGAGAGGGTGAGGCCGGCGGCGTGGCGGCGGAGCTGGAGCTCGACGCGGGCGCTGGCGAGGGCCTCGCGCAGGCGCCCGATCTCCTCGGCGACGCTCGCGTCCTCGGGCGGCGGCACGGCAGAGGTGAGGGCCTCGACGTCGCTGCAGCGATCGAGCAGCGGGAGCGCGTCCGCGGCCTGGATCGCCTGCTTGAGAACGTCGGCGTCGGCCTCGGCGAGGGTGTCGAGGAGCGCCCGGAAGGCGACCTTGCGGCGCTCGAGGCAGCCGACCGCCATGCCGTAGAGGGCGGCGTCGTGGGCCCCGGATTGGTGGGCGCGGCAGGCCTCGACGCGCTTGTCGCCCCAGGCCTCGGCGTAGCTCGCTAGGGTCGGCTCGAGGCGCTCCCAGGTCGCCTCGGCGTAGCTCTTGTCGACGCCGGTGATCGCCTCGCCGACGGCGCCCTTGCGCTCGCTCCACAGCGCGCTGGCCTCGTCGCCGAGGCCGCCGCAGCTGTCGTTCATCGCCGCCTCCTGGCGGGCGATGCCGTAGCCGCCGCCGAGCAGGAGAACGCCGGCGACCGCCCCGCCGATCGCCCACTTGCGCCGGCGCGTCGGGTCGTTGCCGAGGTCGGCGAGGAGCGCCTCCATCGATCGGTAGCGGCGGTCCGCGCTGATGTCGAGGCCGCGGCGCAGGACCTTGCGGACGTGGGCCGGGACCCGCGGCGTCTTCGGGAAGTCCGGCTCGGGCTTGGCCGCGAGCTCCTGGCGCCGCTCCTTGAGGGTCTTCGCCCGCCACGGACGCTCGCGGTAGAGCCCCTCGAAGAGCGTCAGGCAGAAGGCGTATTGATCGGCGCGGGCGTCGACCTCGCGGCCGGCGAGCTGCTCGGGCGCCATGTAGGCCGGCGTCCCGGCGATCGCCCCGGCGATCGTGAGCGCCTCGCCGAGGAGGTTCGAGCTCGGCGCGCCTGTGACGATCGACGACGCGCCCGTGACCCCCGCGCTCGCCATCGGCACGTCGGGGAGCGACGACCCGGGCGCCAGCGCGAGGCCGAAGTCGAGCACGCGCACGCGCCCGTCCGTGCCGACGAGGACGTTGCTCGGCTTGAAGTCGCGGTGGATGATGCCGACCTTGTGGGCGGCCGCGAGGCCGCGACCGGCCTGGAGCAGCTTGTCGACGACGTCGCGCCAGCCCCAGCGCTTGAGCTTGAGCCAGCCGCGCAGGGTCCTGCCCTCGATCAGCTCCATCGCCACGTAGACGTGGCCGCTCCACTCGCCGACCTCGTAGACGGTGACGACGTTCGGGTGCGAGAGCTTGGCGAGCGCCTGGGCCTCGCGCAGGAGGCGGGCGCGGCCGATCGATCCCTCGCTCTGCTGGGCGCGGAGGATCTTCAGGGCGACGGGCCGATCGAGCTCCTCGTCGTGGGCGCTGAAGATGAGGCCCATGCCGCCCTCGTCGAGGTGACGCTGGACGACGAAGCGACCGACCCGCGCCCCGGTGCCGCTGAGGAGGCGGCGCTTGAGGAGCTCGTCCGGGCTCATCTGCGCCTCGGCCTCGCGCTGGATCGCCACCGGATCGGCGATCCGCGTCGCCTCCTCGACGGCCTCCTCGATCTCCGGGAACTCGACCTGCTGGGTGATGACCTCGTCCTCGTCCCAGCCGTCGAAGGACCGATGGAGTTCCTCACTCACCCGCGCGTCACCACCCCGACTAACGCTCGCAGAAGCGGAGCAAACCCTCAAGCCAGGGGGGCGCGCGCAGGCGACCGCCGCACAGCGAGCGACGCCCGTCGAGGCGCCGAATCGAACCACCGCGGACTCCCGTGTCGCCGAGTGCGGACGACCGCAGGAGGACATCGGCGGCGCGCGCTCGCGGACGCGCGCGCCGCCTCGCGTCTGCCCGCCGAGGTGATCTCACGCCGCGGCGGCGCGCGTCCGGTCGCGCCAGGCGGCCGCGACGACCACGGGAGAACATGACTAAAGAGACATACAACCTCTGCGCGCGCGAGAGAGCCAGCGCCCACTGGAGGCCGCAGGGGAGACCACCTGCGGTCCGACGCGCCGCGTCGCCGCGGCGGTCTCGGCGGCGCTCCTCAGCTACATCGCCGACCCGCCGTCGATCCGCGCGGGCCCGCCACGATCCGCGAGGGTTCTTGCGACGGATCTCTAGGCGCTCATCGCCGCCTTCACGCGGGCGATGATGTCGCGCTCGCCCGGCGAGACGTCGCTGTCGAGCGACGCGGCGCCCTCGAGCTCGGCGGTGAGCTGCTCGCGGACCTCGGGCGCGAGGCGGCCGACCTTCTCCTCGATCGAGTCGTCGACGTTGACGTGGTGGATCACGTCCCGGCGCTCGTCGTCGCTGAGGCCGAGGCGGGCGAAGACGCCGTCGAGGAGGGCCCGCTCGTCGTCGGTGATCATCCCGTCGATGATCAGGAGCTGGGCGAGGATCTCGCAGTAGAGCTTCTTGTCGGTGATGTCCATGGGGCCTCCGCGGCGGAGTGTCTTCGCAATCCGGCCGGCGCGCAAGGGCTCCCCCGGGGGCTCGACAACCAGCGGCCGACGCCCGAGAGTACGGCCGATGCAGAGCGCCTGGTCCGACGACGCCGCCTCCGCGATCATCGCGGAGCTCACCGAACGCTACCCCGACCGCTGCAACCGCGACGTCGCCCTGCGGGTCTACACCTCGCGGCTGATCGGCCGCGAGCCGAGCCTCGTCCTCCACGGCGGCGGCAACACCTCGGTGAAGACGACCCTCGCCGACGACCTCGGCGACCCCTGCGAGGTGCTCTGCGTCAAGGGCAGCGGCTGGGATCTCGCGGCGATCGACGTCCCGGGGCTCCCGGCCGTCCGCCTCGCGCCGCTGCAGGCGCTGCGCCGCCTCGACGCCCTCGGCGACGCGGCGATGGTCAACGCGGCCCGCACCCGCCTCCTCGACGCGAGCGCCCCGAACCCGTCGGTCGAGGTGCTGCTCCACGCCTTCCTGCCGCACAGGTACATCGACCACTCGCACGCCGACGCGATCCTCAGCCTGGTCGATCAGCCCGGCGCCGCGGAGCTCGCCGCCGCGGTCTTCGGCGCGCGCCTGGCCGTCGTCCCCTACGTGATGCCCGGCTTCGCCCTGGCCAAGCTCGCCGCCGAGGTCGCCGAGGCCCACCCTGACTGCGAGGGGCTGCTCCTCCTCCAGCACGGCCTCTTCACCTTCGGCGCGA
>JAGQIT010000488.1 GCA_020431135.1 Myxococcales bacterium
GCGACCCGCTCCGCGCCGCGGGCGATCACCAGGTACTGGACCGCGGTGATGATCGCGAAGATCACCGCGCCGACGACGATGTCCCCCGCGGTCACGAGCTCGGCGAAGGCGGCGATCACCGAGCCGGCGTCGGCCTTGCTGAGGATCAGGCGCGTCGTCTGGACGTTGAGCGCGAGGCGGGCGAGCGTCGTGAAGAGCAGCAGCGTCGGGAAGGCGAGGAACTCGGCGCTGCGCCGGATGCCGAGGCAGGCGACCAGGAGGAGCAGGCCGAGCGACAGGCTCAGCGACAGCAGGAGGTCGACGAGCGCCGTCGGCAGCGGCACCAGCATGCAGGCGAGGAGCGCGACGACGCCGAGCGCCGGGACGTAGCGCGGGAGCGGACGTGTGAGGCGCCAGAGCGCCTCGATCGCCGGGGTACGCGGCCCTGGGTGCGGCACGGGGCGGCGAGCCTACCACCGACCGCGACGCGGCGCGCCTTTCGGGCGCGTCCCCTCGAGACAGCAGCGGCGCCGATGGGCGGCGCCGCTGCGGTTCGGCTCGGCTCGCGGAGCCCGCGAGCTACTGGGCGTAAAAGACCCCGCGGAGATCCTCGGTCCGCGAGATCCGGGTCACGTTCCCCTGCTTGTCGCGGAAGGAGGTCGCCCAGAACTGGTACCACATGCCCGGGATCAGGGCCGGGCCCTCGTAGGGCACCGTCACCGTCGCGCTGCCGCTGACGCCCGGGACGTCGTCCTTCTCCCAGACCAGCTCGCCGAGCGCGTCGTAGACCACGACGATGTACCCGTCCTCGCTCGAGTCGTCGGCGAAGACGAACTCCGGCGCGCCGCTGACCGCCTCGGGCTCCTCGGCGCCCGGGCTGAAGACCTCGAGCGCCTCGGTGATCTTGAAGTTCTCCGGCACCTGGATGACCCCGCCAGAGTCGACCGTGACCTCCTGGATCTGGGTCCCGGCGATCGACGTGTCGGGGTCGCGGACGAGGAAGTCGTTCTCGAACGCCGCGAGGACCTTGTAGGTCCCGGCCGGCACCTGGTCGATGGTGAAGGCGCCGGAGACGTTGGGCGCGATCCCGGGATCCGGCGTGCGCAGGCCGAAGGGCACCGGACCGCGCTCGAGGGGCTCGTTGTAGACCGACGTCGGCACGAGGACGACGCTGGTGACGCTGCCGCCCGGGGCGTTGACGATGTTGGCGTCGCCCGAGACGCTGCCGAGCGCGTCGCCGCTGGCGACGACGTTGAGGTCGACCTCGTGGACCATCGCCGGGGCGACGTCGACGGTCACCGGCGCGATCTCGAGGCCCGCGCGGTAGCCGACGACCGACACGGTCCCCGGCTGGACGTTGAAGATCGTGAACTCGCCGGAGCGATCGGCGAGGCCGTAGGGGGCCGGCGTCGCGCCGCCCTCGGCGACGACCAGCGTCCCCGCCGGGAGCTCGCCGAGCACCGAGCCGTGGATGGTCCCGCCGCCGCGCTCCCCCGCCGGCAGCGGGATCAGGGCGACGTCGGTCGTCGGCGTCTCGATGACCAGCTGGTTGTAGTCGTCGGGGTCGCCGTCGCCGTCGAGATCATCGCCAGGCACGGTCTCGACCACGCCGTCCGCGGCGCTCACCGGCAGCGCCGGGCGGACGCCGAAGGGGAAGGGCGCGTAGTCGGCGGCGAAGCCCTGGAGGGTGTAGATCGCGTCGTCGGCGATCTCGCCGTCCTCGTCGCGGAAGGCCGTGACGTGGAGCTCGTAGAAGCCGTCGGCGTCGCTCGCCGCGACGTCGCTGACCGGCGCGCTCGTCCGATCGAGGGCGGTGATCAGCGCCCCCTCGAGGGCGACGCCCAAGAGCGCGTCGAAGACGTGGCCGCGGATGATCACCGGCTCGGCGCAGACGTAGGCGCCGTCGCTGCCGGCGATCGGCTCGCAGCTGTAGCCGTCGGCGCAGTGCAGCGACGCGTCGTCGCTGGGGTCCGCGCCGTAGTCGCAGGCGCCGCCCTTCTCCGAGACATCGACCACCTTGGGCGCGCACGAGAGGAGGGCCAGGGGGAGGCCCAGGAGCGGGATGGCGAGGACGTGGGTACGCATCGTCCCCTATGACCGCACACCCGCGCTGCCTTCCAAGATCGATCTCACATGGGCGAAACCGCGCGCAAACGAGCGCCATCGAAGCGCACAGAGGCCGCGAGAGGGCACCGGCGGCGCTCCTCACCGGCTCGAAAGACGCGACCGTCACGCGCCGGAGGAGGAGGTCCGCACGACAGACGCGTGCCCCTCCGCACGCCACCGAGGATCGCGGCGACCCCTCGGACCCCGGCTAGCTCAGGGTGCGGAGCAGGCTGCTCCGCTTCGGCCCGGTCGCGCTGAGGGTGCTCACCGCCAACGCCGCCCGCGCGGCGATCGCCCGCAGGGCCGCGGCGTACTCCGAGTCCGGCGCGCCCTCGACGACCGGCACGCCGACCTCGGCGCCGTAGGAGATCCGGTTGTCGATCGGCACCTCGCCGAGGAGCTCCGCGTCGATCTCCTTGGCCAGCGACCTGCCGCCGCCCGCGGCGAAGATGTTGTCGTGGTGTCCGCAGGCCGGGCACACGTAGTAGCTCATGTTCTCGACGACGCCGAGGAGCGGCACCTCGAGCTTGTGGAACATGCTCACCGCGCGGCGGACGTCGATCAGCGCGACCTCCTGCGGCGTCGTCACGATCACCGCGCCGGTGATCGGGATCAGCTGCGCGAGCGAGAGCTGGGCGTCGCCGGTGCCCGGCGGCAGGTCGACGATCAGGTAGTCGAGGTCGCCCCAGGCGACGTCCTCGAGGAACTGCTTGAGGAGCTTGTGGATCATCGGCCCGCGCCAGACCACCGCCTGCCCGGGCTCGACGAAGTAGTCGACGCTCATCACCGGGAGGCCGCGGTAGACCGCCGGGGCGATCCGCTTGCCGTCGGCGGTCGTCGCCGTCTCGCGCTCGGGCTTGCCGAGCATCTTCGGCACCGACGGCCCGTAGATGTCGGCGTCGAGGATGCCGACCGAGGCGCCGAGCTGACGCAGGGCCATCGCCGTGTTGACGCTGATCGTGCTCTTGCCGACCCCGCCCTTGCCGGCGGCGACGGCGATGATGTTCTTCACCGTCGGCAGGCGGTTGAGGTCCTGGCGCGCGGGCTTGCTCGGGACCTTGAGGCCGAAGTCGATCACCGCGGCGTCGGCGTCGACGCCGGGGACAGCCGCGAGCGCCCCGCGGATCGCCGCCTCGAGCTCGTCCCTGCGCGGGTAGCCCGGCGAGATCAGGTCGACGCCGAGGCGGAGCGCGTCGCCCTCGCCGTCGATCGTCGTCAATTGACCGGCCGTGATCGACCGCCCGGTCGCGGGATCCGTGACCCCGCGGAGGGCCGCGCGGATCGCCTCGCTGTGGCTGCTCATGTCGCCTCTCCTTGGTCGCCTTGGTCCTCTTCCGCGGCGTCAGCTTCGGCGCCGCGCCCGTCCTCATCCTCCGCAAGCGCGGAGACGTCGAGGAGGTTCTCCGGCGGCAGACGGTGGCGGCAGAGAGCCGCGCCGCCCTTGCCGAGGACGCGCTCGTCGAGGAGCGCGTCGGCGCTCGCCCGGTCCATTCGCCCGTAGAAGGTCGCCCCGTCGCCGTCGACCACGAGCGCGACGATCCCCGACTCGCAGGCCCCGAGGCAGGTCGCGCCCATCACCCGCAGCCGCGTCTTCAGCCCCTCCTTCGCCCGTCGCCCCTTGAGGTGCTCGAGGAGCTCACGGCTGCCGCGGGCCATGCAGCTGCCGCGGGGATCCGCCGTGTCGCGCATGTTTTGGCAGACGAAGATCAGGTGATCGGGTTGCTTCATCGGCTCAGCCGGGCTACGTAGCACCGCAGGGCTTGAAAAGCTACCTTCGCGTCATATAGTACGCGCGGAGCTTCCACACGACATTATGGCTGTCCGCGACATCGTCACCTACCCGGATCCCCGCCTGCGCGAAGAGACCTTCGAGGTCAAGGAGATCACCGATGAGATCCGCGAGCTCGTCACCGACCTCCGCGACACGATGTACTCGCTCAACGCCGCCGGGATCGCGGCGATCCAGATCGGCCGCCTCGAGCGGATCTTCCTGATCGACGGCAAGGTCGCCGGCGGCGACGACAACGCCGACCCGCTCGTCTTCATCAACCCCGAGGTCGTCGAGACCGGCAAGGGCATGATCGTCGGCGAGGAGGGCTGCCTCAGCTTCCCCGACGTCTTCATCGACGTCCGCCGCCCGCGCTGGGCCAAGGTTCGGGCGACCAACCTCGCCGGCGAGACCTTCGAGTGCGAGGGCGAGGAGCTCCTCGGCCGCGCCCTCCAGCACGAGCACGACCACCTCACCGGGCGCCTGATGATCGACCTCGTCGGCATGATCAAGAAGAACGTCATCCAGCGGAAGATGAAGCGCTGGCACGCCGAGCACGACAAGGAGAACGAGGCTAAGAACGCGACGCCGACGGCCGCTGAGGTCGTCTAGCCGCCGCCTCCCCTCGGCGACAAAGACGCAGCGCGGGCCCTCGGGACCCGCGCTGCGCCGTTCTCAGAGTCTCCCTGGCCCTCCGGTCAGGTCTTCCCCTGGGCGTTGACCACCGTCAGCGCCGTCATGTGGACGATCGAGTCGACCGAGCAGTCGCGCTCGAGGACGGTGACCGGCCGGCGCATACCGAGGAGCACCGGGCCGACCGCCGGCACGCCGCCGAGCTCGCGCATCAGCTTGTAGGCCGCGTTGCCGGCCTCGAGGTTGGGGAAGATGAGGACGTTCGCCGGCCCCGACAGGCGCGTCGACGGGAAGACCTTGCGCTGGAGCTCGTAGTTCACCGCGAGGTTCGCCTGCATCTCGCCCTCGACCTCGAGGTCCGGTCGGCGCTCGCTGAGGATCGCCGCGGCCTCGGCGCTCGTCGACGAGCTGCGGGCGCGGACCGAGCCGAAGTTGCTAAACGAGAGCATCGCCACCCGCGGCGACACGCCGAAGGTCTTGGCCTCGTCGGCGATCATCTCGGCGACGCTCGCCAGGGTCTTGGCGTCGGTGTCGACGTTCACCGTCGTGTCGCCGAAGAAGAGGATGCCGCTCTTGTGGAGCATCAGGTACATCCCGGCGATCTTCGTCGCGCCGGGGCGCATGCCGACGATCTGCAGCGCCGGGCGGACGACGTCGGGATACGACAGCGAGATGCCGCTGACGACCCCGTCGACGCGGCCCTCGGCGACCATCATCATCCCGAAGTGGTTGCGCTCGCGCATCTGGATGCGCGCGAGCTCCATGGTCACGCCCTTGCGCTTGCGCTGCTCGTGGAAGCGCTCGACGTAGCCCTCGAGCTCGCCGTCGGTCCGCGGGTCGACGATCTCGACCCTGTCGAGGTCGAGGTCGATCTCCTGCTCGCGGAGCACCGCCTCGACCTTGTCGCGGCTGCCGAGGAGCACCGGCTCGGCGATCCGCTCGTCGACGAGGATCGCGCAGGCGCGGAGGATCCGCGGGTCCTGTCCCTCGGGGAAGACGACGCGCCGAGGCGAGCGCGCGGCCCGGCGGATGAACTTGCGCATCACCGCCGTCGCGCCGCCGAGGAGCCCCTTGAGCCTCTCGCGGTAGGCGTCGATGTCGACCTCGACCTGGGCGACCCCGGAGGCCATGGCCGCCTCCGCGACCGCCGGCGCGACCCAGGTGAGGACGCGCGGGTCGAAGGGCTTGGGGATGATGTATTCGGGGCCGAAGTTGAAGTCCTCGC
>JAGQIT010000489.1:0-7092 GCA_020431135.1 Myxococcales bacterium
GCTGATCGACTTCCACCGCGAGCTCCTCCCCCTCCCCGACCACGGCCTCGGCGCCGACGGGATCCACCGCGCCGTCTACACCCCGAACGGGATCCCGTCGGCGTGCCTCCTCGACGCGGCCGGGCTCGACTACGGCGCCAACGTCCGCAACCTCCTCTCGCTCGAGGCCCTGGAGCGCGCCCGCGTCACCCTCGGCGGCGTCGACGAGCTCGACCCGCCGACCCTCCAGCTCGCCGGCGCCGGCCTCCCGCGCGCCCCCTACGTGATCCCCGCCCTGCCCTTCGGCGATCGCCGCGACACCAGCGTCGACGGCGTCGCCCTCATCGACAGCTACAGCGGCTGCGACGCCGACCAGGACGAGTCCGGCCGCGAGATCTACTACCGCCTCGATCTCGAGGACAGCGAGACCGTCCGCGCCCTCGTCGTCGATCGCGGCGACGTCGACATCGACCTCCACCTCGTCGACGCGTCGGCGACCGGCGAGGGGTGCATCGCCCGCGCCGACAAGTCGCTGGTCGCGGAGCTCGGACCCGGGACCTATTACTTCATCCTCGACACCTTCGTCAGCGGCGGGGTCGAGGCGGCCGGGGACTTCCTCTTCGTCATCGAGCGCGTGAGCCTCTGAGCCCCCGCTCGCCGCGCTTCCCCTGTGTGGCATCGCGCGGCGCCCGTCCGTGTGTGAGCCCTGCCGCGGCCTGCGAGGCCCACCAGCGGGGGGCGGCGGGGGTTGGCCAGGCTCGGCGGCCGCCGTGTATCCTCTGCGGCCATGGTTCTCGAGGCCGCAGAGGAGCAGCACGCCGCCAAGCACACCTTCCCCTGCGAGCAGTGCGGCGCGGATCTGACGTTCAACCCCGGCGACGAGCAGCTCAAGTGCCCGTACTGCGGGCACTCGCAGGAGATCGTCGTCGACGGCGAGGTCGTCGAGCACGACTTCAAGTCGGCGCTGATAAGCGCCCGCACGGCGCCCGCGAGCGCGATCGTCGAGGGCGGGCACACGATCCGCTGCGAGGGCTGCGGCGCCGAGACGATGATCGCCGGGCAGTCCGATCACTGCGCCTTCTGCGGCTCGCCGGTCGTCGTCGCCGTCGAGGAGAGCGTCGCCCTCCTGGTCCCGGACTCGGTGCTCCCGTTCAAGATCGATCGGCGCGTCGCCAAGGAGAGCTTCAACAAGTGGGTGAACAAGCTGTGGTTCGCCCCCGGCGAGCTCAAGAAGCGCGCGCACACCCAGGGGATGGACGGCGTCTACCTCCCCTACTGGACCTACGACAGCGAGACCACGACCCGCTACCGCGGCGAGCGCGGCGAGCACTACTACGTCACCGAGACCTACACCGACGGCGAGGGCAAGCAGCAGACGCGGCGCGTACAGAAGACCCGCTGGCACCGCGCGAGCGGGCGCGTCGAGGTCCCCTTCGACGACGTCCTGGTCTGCGCCTCCGAGACCCTGCCCGACAAGCTGATCCGCAAGCTGTGGCCGTGGGACCTCGACGATCTCAAGCCCTACAGCGCGGCCTTCCTCAGCGGCTTCGTCACCGAGCAGTACAAGGTCGACCTCGAGGAGGGGTGGAAGCGGGCGCAGGTGCTGATGAAGCCGGCCCTCGAGGCGGCGATCCGCCGCGACATCGGCGGCGACGAGCAGCGGATCGCGTCGATGGACGTCCGCTACGCCGACATCACCTTCAAGCACTGCCTGCTGCCGCTGTGGATCTCGAGCTTCCGCTTCAACGACAAGGTCTACCGCTTCGTCGTCAACGCCCGCAGCGGCAAGGTCTCCGGTGAGCGGCCCTACAGCGCCGGCAAGATCGCGGCCCTCGTGATCGCCATCGTCGCGGTGATCGGCGTGATCATCTTCCTGGTGATGCAGCACCGGGGCTAGCCGGCAGTCGTAGCACGGCCGGCCCGGGTCGCGGACGGCGCCCCGCCTGCGGGCCGGGGGCGTCTGTCCGAAAAACCATGGACGCCCTGAGAACAGGCGCAGAGAGGCGTTTCAGGGCCCGCGGTCGGCGCCGGGAGTTGGCACGGATCCCGCAGTCGACGCCTTGCATCGTGGAGCCCAGCGCAGCATCCTCGCACCTCTTGTCCGACGCCCCTGACGCCGCGACCCTCGCCGAGCAGATCGACGCGCTCCTCCGCGTCGGCCTCGATCGCCTCGGCTTCGAGTCGTTCCGTCCCGGTCAGGCCGAGGCGATCACGACCGTTCTCACCCAGGGGGCGCTCCTCCTGGTCGCGCCGACCGGCGGCGGCAAGAGCATGACCTTCCAGCTCCCGGCGACCGTGCTCCCGGGGACGACGCTGGTGGTCTCGCCGCTCATCGCCCTGATGCAGGATCAGGTCGCGCAGCTCGGCGAGCGCGGGATCCCGGCGACCTACCTGGCCTCGACCCTCGACGGCGCCGAGGTCAGCGCGCGCATGTCGGCGATGGCGCAGGGGGCCTACAAGCTGGTCTACATCGCGCCTGAGCGCCTGAGCGCCCCGGGCTTTCGCGAGATCATCCACCGGATCCCGATCCCGCTCCTGGCGATCGACGAGGCCCACTGCATCTCCGAGTGGGGGCACGACTTCCGCCCCGAGTACCTGCAGATCGGCGAGCTCGTCCACAGCCTCGACACCCGCGTGCTCGCGTGCACGGCGACGGCGACCCCGGTGGTCCGCGACGAGATCCTCGCCCGCCTCGGCCTGCGCGCCGAGACCCCGCAGATCGTCCGCGGCTTCGCCCGCCCGAACCTCGCCCTCCGCGTCGCCGAGGTCGCCGACAAGAAGACCCGCGATCGCATGGTCGACGGGCTCCTCGGCGAGTCGCTCGGCGGGCCGCCGCGTCGCGGCGAGCACGAGCCGAAGGGCTCCGCGATCGTCTACGCGCCGACCCGCAAGGCGACCGAGGCCGAGGCCGCGCGCCTGGCGAAGCGCGGCTGGCGGGTGCTCCCCTACCACGCCGGCCTCGACCCGAATAAGCGCGATCGGGCGCAGCGGGCCTTCCTCAGCGGCGATCTCGACATCGTCGTCGCTACCAACGCCTTCGGCATGGGGATCGATCGCAGCGACGTCCGCGCGGTCATCCACCTCGCGCCGCCGAGCTCGATCGAGGCCTACTACCAGGAGGTCGGCCGCGCCGGCCGCGACGGCGTTGACGCCTACGGGCTGATGCTCTTCACGGCCCGCGACATCGTCCTGCGCAAGCGCCTGATCCAGCGGCCGAGCGACGACTTCGAGGTCGACCCGGCGATCATCGAGCACAAGTGGGGGCTCTTCCTCGAGCTGATGCGCTGGGCCGAGGGCGGGACCTGCCGCCACGACGCGATCCTCCGCTACTTCGGCGACGAGGGCGAGGCCCTCGGCGGCTGCGGCCGCTGCGACATCTGCGTCAGCCTCGACGACGACGACGAGATCGACGAGGAGGAGGTCACGCTCATCGTCCGCAAGGCGCTGTCGGCGGTCGCGCGGATCCACCGGCGCTTCGGCCTCACGGCGGCCGCCAAGCTCCTCAAGGGCGCCGAGGACGATCGCCTCCAGCGCTCGGGGCTCGTCCGCACGCCGACCTACGGGATCCTCGCCGAGCACTCCGAGGAGTGGCTGACCCGCCTGCTGCGCCGCCTCGTCACCGCCGGCTGGATCGACTTCAGCGGCGACGATCGCCCGGTCGCGCTGATCACCGACACCGGCCGCCGGGTGATGAAGGCCGAGATGCCGGCGCGGATCCTCCTGCCGCCGACGCAGCTCCCGGGCGCCAAGGGCAAGGGCAAGGGCAAGGGCAAGGGTCAGGGCGCCCAGGAGGTCGAGCTCGACGCCGCGGGGATGGCGATCTTCGAGGCCCTCCGCGCCCACCGCCTCGACGTCGCCAAGGCCGACGGCGTCCCGCCCTATGTCGTCGCCAGCGACCGCAGCCTCCGTGACGTCGCCCTCCTCCGCCCGCGGACGATGGACGAGCTGAAGATGGCGCACGGGATCGGCCCGGCGAAGGCCGAGCGCTACGGGCCGGGGCTCCTCGAGGTCGTCGCCGCCAACCAGCCGAGCTGAGCGCGTCGCCGAGGGGTCGTCGCCCCGTCACGAAGCGACCGCCGTCGGTGCGTGGGGTCCGTCGCCGCGAGCCCGTCGATCCCTTCGCTGCGCGCGTCGCCCGAGCAGACGCGGCGAAGTCGACGTGTTCAGGCCGCCGGCGATGACTCGATCACGATCTGACTGGAGAACCAGGTCGACTCGTCGGTCGCAGGGCGCTCGTGGTGTGCCCGCGTGGAGCTGCGCCGCGACGCTGACGGTCCTGACCGCGGAGAGCGCGTCCGGCGGTCCGCGCGAGACAGCGCCGCGCCTTCACGCGCCGAGTGCCATCGCCGCCCGCGATCGAACACGAACAGGAGGCGCTCCTTCGAGCGCCGCGTCGCGGCCGCGCGCGCTCCCCTGCCCCCGTCCGAAAACGACCGTGGCCGCCCGATTTCTCCGCGTGATACGAAGATCCGTGGACCGCGACGCATGAGCGGAGAACTCGAGATCCCGGCCACCCGGATCCTCTTGATCCGGCACGGCCACTACGAGCGGATCGGCGACCTCGGCGACACGGTCTGGGGGCTGACGACCCTCGGCCGCAGGCAAGCCGCCCGGACCGGGCGTCGGCTCCTCCAGCTCGTCGACATCCACGATCCGAACTTCGAGGGGATCTTCGCCAGCCCGTGGCCGCGGGCGCTGCAGACCGCGGAGATCGCCGCCCGCGAGCTGGGGATCGAGCGGGTGACGATCAAGCCCTACCTCCACGAGGCCATCCCCCTGGTCGACGCGTCCTTCTCCCGCGACTTCGGCATCGCCCACGGGCTCCCGCTGACGACCCCCGAAGACCACGCGAACACCGTCCGCCAGGTGACACGCGTCCGCGATCGCTTCTTCCACGCGGCCCGCAAGCAGACGACCTACCTGCTCTTCACCCACGGCAACCTGATTCGCTACCTGGTCGCCGGGACATTGAGGCTGCCCTTCGAGTCATGGGGGCGCCTCGACTGCTCGCACTGCGGGATCACCGAGATCCGAGTGTTCGGCGACGGCTTCGAGGCGCTCGTCCGCTACAACGACGCGGGGCACCTGCCGCCGTCGATGCTCTCGGCGACGTGATCCCTCGGCCGCCTGACTCCGCCTGGGCCGCGGCGGGCGCTCCGAACGTTCGGAGGCCGCGGGAGCCCGGAGCGCTGCGCTCACCGATCGCGTCGAGTTCTCCTTCCGCCACAGCGACGCCTCGCACGCTCGGCGCCACGCATCGCGTGTCGCCGTCGCATGGCCGGGGGCGGCGCGTGACCACGTAACGCCTCCGCTGAGAGTTCGAGGGCGAGCCTCATCGGTGCGGCCATCGCCGACAACGCCGAGCGCTCGTCCGACGACGCATCGCGCGTCGCCGTGGCATGGCCCGGGGAGGCGGCGCGTGACCACAACGACGCCACTGAAAGGGCGAGGGCGAGCCCATCGGGCCCGCCCTCGCCGACAGCTCTCGCCGCTCGTCCGCTAGCTCGCCGCGCCGCCGCGGCCGAGCGCCGCGTGGAGCTCCGCCTTGAGCCTGGCGATCAGCTCCTCGTCCTTCACGTCGACCGGCGGGGTCGTGTCGTAGGCCTCGTAGAAGATCGACGCGGGCATGTCCTCCGGGACCTCTAGGGCCTTGCGGAGCTTGCGGTTGTCGGGGATGAAGCCGCGGCCGAGGAGGCGGGTGATCGTCGCGCCGATCGTCCCCTGGAGGCCGCAGATAAGGATCACGGCCCTGTCGGGGGTCATCCCGCCGGGGCCGAGGCCGACGGACTCCTCGAAGGCGCCGAGCTCGTCCGCGAGGAAGAAGCTCTCCGCGCGGCCGGCGTGGCCGTCCCAGCCGTCGGGATCGCGGTTGGCCCGGCTCACCGTCGGCAGGTAGTGGAGGCCGGTCTTGGCGACGAGCTCCGCGATCTCCTCGCGGTAGCCGAGGTCGGCCGAGTAGGAGACGCCGTGGATGAGCGCGAGATCCCTCTGCGAGCGCTCAGGCTCGTTGATGAAGCGCGAGCGGGCGATCGAGAGAAAGGGCGCGAGCCCGGTGCCGGCGGCGACCATCACCTTGAGGCGCGTGTCGTCGTCGCCGCAGGTGTCGGCGAGCGTGAACTTCCCGGTCGGGCGGACGCGCGCGTAGATTCGATCGCCCGGCTGGGTCTTCCACAGGAGGTGGGTCAGCGGGTTCGTCGACTCCGGGTGCTCGACGTAGCGGATGTAGAACTCGATCAGATCGCGGCGCTCGGGCGCCGAGGCGATCGACATCGGCCGGCGCACGGAGCCGAGCTCGGGCACGCCCTCGTTGTTGAGGCCGAGCACCATGTACTGCCCGGGCACGAACCACGCGCCCTCGCCGGAGATCGGCTCGTCGGGGCGGATGCGAAAGACAGCGAGGAGGGGCGTGATGTCCTCGCGCTCGACGAGCGTCGCGTTGTAATCCAGCATCTTGGGCATGGCCCGTGCAGTCTAGCCAATCGCGGGGGGACGGGTCAGCAATCGATGACGCGATCGTCGGCGGGCCCCGTCGCCATGTAACACCGTTCAGGGGGCGGCTCGCGGCGGTGGGGACCTCTACGGGCGGTCGAAGACGGCCTCGATGGGGCCCATCACCCGCTCCCGGGCGGCGGTCGGCAGCGGCCGCTTGAGGCGAGCGCGGGCGGCCTCCTCGGCGAGCGACCCGACGACCGCGCCGACGATCGCCGCGCCGAGGCCCCAGACCACCGGGAGGATCCCGCCGGGCGCCGGGAGGAGCTCGAGGAAGGCGAGGAGCAGCGCGAGCGTGCCGGCGACGAGCGAGGCGATCGCCCCGCTCGCGTTCATCCGCCGCCAGCGCAGCCCGAGGTAGAGCACGGGCACGAGGGTCACATAGCCCGAGAAGGCGAAGCCGGCCATGCTGTAGATCGACGCCGGCTCGAGGAGCACGACGACGTAGATCACGGCCGCGAGGGCGACGAGGAAGAGGCGGCTCACCCGGACGTCGGCGCCGGCGAAGCGCGGCAGGAAGCGGCCGACGACGTCGCGCGTGAGCATCGACGAGAGGGTCAGGAGCTGGGCGTCGAGGGTCGACATCACGGCCGCGAGAACGGCCGCGAGGGCGAGCCCCTGGAC
>JAGQIT010000489.1:7223-7600 GCA_020431135.1 Myxococcales bacterium
TAGAGGCGGCAGGCGTTCTTGAGCGCGCGGGCGTCGCGGGCGGCGAAGAGGCGGACGAGGATGTGCGGGAAGGCGATCACCGTCAGGGCGATCGCCAGCCCCCACGACGCCCATGGCCCCGGGGCCATGTCGCCGCCGCTGGCCTTGACCAGGAGCTCCGGGCGCTCGGCGGCGACCCACTCCATCGCCGCCGCCGGACCGCCGAGGTCGCCGGCGATCCACGCCGTCGCCGCGACCATCAGGCCGAGGAAGACCGTCCCCTGGAAGACGTTGGTCCACATCGTCGCCCGCATCCCGCCGAGGCTCGTGTAGAGGAGCGTGATCACCAGGACCGCGCCCGCGCCGACGGCGTAGGGCAGCGCGCCGCCGGTGAGGAT
>JAGQIT010000490.1 GCA_020431135.1 Myxococcales bacterium
ACCCCCCAGGTGCTGCCGGCGACGCTCACCCGCCCTGGGAGCGCGCCGTCGACGTCGACCCAGACCTCGACGCGGGTCGGCGCGTCGGCGGCCGGCTGCGGGCGAACCATGAGCTCCCAGCGATCGCCGCGGCGGTAGGCGACGACCTGGCAGCGCTCGTCGGCGCGGAGCGGCGCGCGCTCCTCCTCGCAGCGCACGCCCTCGGGCGCGCAGCCCTCGAGGTGCTCGCGCGCGACGCCCTCGGAGATCGCCGCCGCCAGGGCCGCGCGCGCGGCCGAGACCGCCGTCTCACCGCATTCTAATGTCTCTTCAGACAGGTCATCGATGACCGCGGCCTCACCGACGGACGGCTCCGCGGAGACCGGCGCGGCGGCCTCGGCCACCGGCGCCTCGGGTGGCGGCGGCGAGGCCTTCGGCTCGGGCGTCGCGCAGGCGAGGAGCGGCGCGACCGCGACCCCGCAGCAGAGGAAGAGGAGCCCGCCCCGCACCGCTGTCGCTCGTCGCTCGCCGATGGTCACCCTCGTGATTATGCCGGCACACGCGACGAGATCGTCCACGCCGCGAACGCGGGCGTCGGCGCGAACACGCGTCCGGCGTGCTGACGAGGGCGAGCGGAGCGACGGTCGCGGCGTTTGAGCGCGCTGCGCTCGTCGAGCGCCCTCAACGCCCGGGGACGTCAAAGAGCACATACGCGCGCCCCGAGGCCTCGCCGCTCGGGGACGCGTCGCGATCGACGAGGACGAGGTCGCGCGCCGCCCCGCCGCCGACCGCCGACCAGCCGATCAGGTCGCCGAGGTAGCCGCCCTCCGGCCAGTCGTTGACGAGGTAGCCGCCGACGCCCGCGGCGACGTCGCCGAGGGCCACAGGCGCGGTCTCCGACCTGCCGTAGATCACGTAGGCCTGCGAAGGCTCCCCCTGCGCGCTCAGGCTCTGGAGGACGATCTCGTCGCGGCCGTCGCCGTTGTGATCCGGGATCATCGATAGCCGGCGGCGATACTCATACGAAGTCCCTCCTCCTGGGAGGTCGCCGTACTCGATCCGAAAGCCGCGATCGCCGAGTTCGTGCGGGAGGAGCACCGACTCGCTGTCCGTCTTGCCGAAGACCACGAAGACCGCGTCCTCGCCCCCGTCGTCGATCGCGATGTCGTCGAGGCCGTCGCCGTTGATGTCTCCGCTGGCGGCGCCGCCGAGGAATTGCGCCGCGTAGTACTCGGTCTGCACGACCATGAAGCCTGGCACAGACAACGGAGGCTCGTCGCTGAGCTGGATCGGCGACTCTCCACCGACTTCGCTCCCACCGAAGAGCACGTAGACCTCCGCAGCTTGGCTGTAGCCCCCGCGATCCGCGACGACGAGATCCGCGACGCCGTCGCCGTTGATGTCGGCGGGCCCGAAGACCTGCGCCGACGCAAATGCGTGCACCTCGAAGCCGCCGACACCAGCGTTGAGCTCCGCCTCGGTGCGGCCCGCGATCGCCGGACCGCCGAAGACCACGTAGAACCTATCGACGAAGCCGCCGACACCGACGAGGGCGACGTCGTCGAAGCCGTCCCCGTTGACGTCGCCGACGCGCGCGGCCTCGACTCCGTCACCGCCGAAACCATCCGCGGCGATATCGAACCTCATCGCCCCGTCCCCCTCCTCGAGGGCCGCGAGGTCGACGTGCGTCGGGAGGTCAGGCCCGCCCATGAGCAGCGTCGCATCGCCCGCGTAGACGTGCCGCGGCGCCACGCTGAGGTCGTCGAAGCCGTCGCCGTTGACGTCACCGACGCCGACCACCTCAAGAAAGACCTCGTGGTGCCCCGACGACATGGTGGCGCCTCCATCGAGAACAACCCCGCCCGCGCCGCCGGCCTCGATCTCCGCGAGCTCGACGGGCTCGTCGTCCTCCTTGCCGTAGACGACATACGCGACGAGCTGCCCCGCGCGCGACGTCCCGACGGCGAGGTCCTCGAGGCCGTCGCCGTTGATGTCGCCGCAGGGGACGGCGAGCGCCCGGTCCCCGGCCGCCGCGCCGTCGATCACAAACCCAGGGAGCTCAAGCTCATCCGCGAGCCCCCCGTCGCTGTCGCTCTCGCCCGCCCCCGGCGCTCCCCCTCCGCAGCCCGCGAGCGCGACCGCGATCACACAGCTCCAGCGCCGCTCCCACTGCATCGTGTCAGTCTACCAGCCGCAGCCGCGCAGGAGACCTCGCGCCGTGTCCAGAGCAGTGGACACGCGGAGGGCTAGATAGAATTGGAATCAAAACTCGATCCGCGTCCCCAGCGACGGGATGATCGGCAGCCCCGTCGTCAGCGCGCGCATGCGGTAGTCGAAGGAATAGTTCCAGGCCTCGCCGTTTTGCCGGTTGTAGACGTTCTGGATGTCCAGATAGACCGAGGCGACCGCCCGCCGCAGGACCCAGCGCCGGTCGACGCGCAGATCGAGCTGGTGGAAGGCCGGCAGGCGCTCGCCGTTACGCGGGCCGTCGAGCGGCAGGTAGCCGCCGCCCTCGGCGTCGAAGACCCCGTCGGTGCGCGCGGTCGTCGGGTTGCCGCTGACGAGGCGGAAGCGCCCGCCGATCTGCCAGTTGCGCGGCAGCTTGTAGACCGCGATCGCCGTGAGGATGTGCCGCTGGTCGAAGTCGAAGGGGATCCACGCGGCGCCCGGCGAGTCCTGGACCTCGCTCTTCATCAGCGTGTAGCTCAGCCAGCCGAAGAGGCGCTTGGTCAGCGCCTTGCGCAGGAGCAGCTCGCCGCCGTAGATCCGGCCGATCCCCTGGTTGGTGAAATTTTCTGGGCGGATCCCGGGGTCGGCGAAGATCAGCGCCGTCGACCCGGTGACGCGATCCCAGACGTGCTTGTAGAAGCCGGTGACCTCGAGGGTGACGGCCGCGTCCTCGAACTCGTGGGCGACGCCGAGGCTGTTGTGGACCGAGCGCTCGAGCCAGACCTTGGGGTTTCCCCACACCGGGTTGAACTCGAAGATGTCCGGCGCCTGCGAGTACATGCCGACGCCGCCCTTGATCGTCGTGCTGTCGCCGACCTCCCAGGCGAAGCGGACGCGCGGATCGACGGCGAGCTTGCGGAGGACGCGGGCGAAGTAGTGGGCGCGGACGCCGGGGAAGAGCGTGAAGCGATCGCCGGCCTGGATCGTCGACGTCAGGTAGAGCGCCGGCGAGGCGTAGACGTCGCCGACGTCGCGGGCGATGTTGGCGACGTCGGTGTCGCCGAGGCCGGAGCCCGCCGGGAAGCTCGGCGCCGACGCGTTGATGTTGTAGCGCCCGGCCTGGACCTCGGTGCCGAGGCGGAGCCCAGCGCGGCTGCTGAGCTGACGGCTGACCTCGGCGCGGCCGGAGAACTCCTGGCGGTCGAGCGTGAACTTGAAGAGGTCGCCGAAGCCGCCGCTCGCCGACTGGTAGATGTAGGCCGGCGTGATCAGGAAGTCCCAGGGGCCGTCGCGCTTGCGGTAGACGAGGTCGGCGCGGTGGAAGGTGATCGCCGTCCCGGCCTGATCGCCGCTCGACTCCGGCTCGTTCGCCGCCTTCGTGATCAGGCTGAGGCGATCGTCCGAGCCGAAGACCCGCACCGACAGGTCGCCGCCGCCGACCGGGTAGTCGAAGAGCCCCTGGTAGTCGTAATAGCGCGGCGCCTGCGTGAAGTTGAGGCCGATGTCCTCGGGCAGCGCCGCCTTGAGGATCGCGTCGACGTAGGAGCGCCGGCCCGAGACCGCGAACGAGCCCTTGCCGATCGGCCCCTCGAGGAGCACGCCGACGTCGAAGACGTCGGCGTCGGCGTAGCCGTGGAAGCCGTCGCGTCGGCCCTTGCGCGGGGCGACGTTGACGACGCCGCCGATCGCGTCGCCGTAGCGCGAGTCGAAGTTCCCCGGCATGAAGTCGATCTGCGCGAGGATGTCCGAGTTGAAGACGCTGGTGATCGCGCCGAAGTGGAAGAGCTGCGGGATCTCGTGGTAGCCGAGGTAGATCTTCGAGTCGCTCGGCGCCGAGCCGCGGATGACCAAGAGGCCAGCCCCGAAGGGCGAGCGGGCGACGCCTGGGAAATTCTGGATCGACTTGAGCGCGTCGC
>JAGQIT010000491.1 GCA_020431135.1 Myxococcales bacterium
CATGGTCGCCTGGTAGACGTAGAGCGGGCGGCCGAGGGCGTGGGCCGTGGGCGCGGCCAGGGTCGTCTTGCCGACGCCGGGCTTGCCGACGAGGCGCGGCGACAGCGGGTAGTCGGCGTCGTCGAGGACCATCCATGCGGCCAGGAGCTGGCGCAGGAGCTCGGGTCTGCCGACCCACTCGCAGTCGAGGTTGTCGGCCGGGCTCAGGCGGAGCTCGACGCCTTGGATCACCACGCTCTCCATGGGCGCCGGTATACCAGCGCTCGGGCCGCGGCCAAATCTTGCGATTTGTTGCTGGGCGGGCGGCGATATGTATGCTGGCCGACGGCCGGGAGCGGCGTGTCTGCCTGTGCCCGGTGAACGCCTGCGTATGCCGCTCTCCGCGAAATTCCGCCTGCACCGCGTTCTCCTCGCGATCCTCGCCCTCGGCGTCGCTCAGCCGTCGGCGGGCCTGGCCGCGGAGGTTCCGCGCTCGGTCCGCGACAAGAGCCTCGAGATCCTCCTCCCGCAGGTCGTGGATCCCCCGCCCGAGGACGACGCCGCCGCGCCGGCGGCCGAGGAGGACGACACCGACGGCGCCGACGCGGCCGACGCGGCCCACGACGCGGAGCACGAGGAGGCGAGCCAGGGCGACGACGCGGCCCTCGAGGAGGAGGACGCCGGCGCGGCGGAGGCGAGCGGCGAGGAGCCGCCGCTCCCCGGCGCGCGGCCGAAGTCGAGGTCGAGCCGGTCGAAGTCGAAGTCGACGTCGAAGAAGAAGATGTCCGCGTCGCGCGAGAGCAAGCCCGCGGCCGCGCCGAAGCGGCCGAAGGGCGCCAAGGAGTGCGACTACCGCACGCCGATCTACGAGCACGAGGTCGTCAAGGGCGAGCACCTCGGGGCGATCGCCGGGCGCTACGGGGTCCGCCGCGCCGACATCCTCGCCCTCAACGACGCCCTCAAGAAGAACCCCAACCTCCTGCGCCCGGGCCAGAAGCTCCGCGTCTGCCCGGAGATCGCCCCGCGGACCCGGCAGGAGATCGAGCACGTCGTCGCCAAGGGCGAGAACCCGACGCTCATCGCCAAGAAGTACGGGATCACCGTCGACGAGCTCCTCGGGCTCCAGCGCGGCAAGCTCGGCAAGCGCCTCGCCGCCAACCCGCGCTCGCTGCAGATCGGCGACCGCATGGTCGTGCTCATCGACGTCGAGGAGAAGCTCGAGTTCGCGCCGGCCGAGGAGACCCGCGGGATCCTGCGGGCGAGCGTCCAGCTGCCGACGGCCTCGAAGCACTACCTGGTCAAGCGGCCCTACCTCGCCTACGGCACGCCGCGGACGATCAAGGCGATCCAGGCGGCGATCTCCCGCTACAAGCAGCGCAAGCCCGCGGGGCCCAAGGTCCACGTCGGCGACATCTCGAAGAAGGGCGGCGGCCCGCTCAAGCCGCACCGCTCGCACCAGAAGGGCGTCGACGTCGACATCGGCCTCGTCCACAAGGGGATCTTGGCCGGCGAGAAGCGCTTCGTCGCCGCCAACGCGCAGACGCTCGACGTCGCCCGCACCTGGGCGCTGATCAAGGCCTTCGCCGACACCAAGGAGGTGCGGGCGATCTTCCTCGACTACCAGGTGCAGAAGACGCTCTACGAGTACGCGCGGCGCAAGGGCGTCAGCGAGGAGACCCTCGACGAGCTCTTCCAGTACCCGCGCGGCAAGGGGCGCGGGCACGGGCTCATCCGCCACTGGAACGGGCACCGCAACCACTTCCACGTCCGCTTCCGCGGCTGACGTCCGCGCCGGCGAAGGCCCGCGCGCTCGCTCTCGCGGATCGACTGGGCGAGCGGATCGGACGAGCGCGGCGTGAGCGTCCAGGGCCACGGACCGACTCCCGCCGCAGCCCGCAGCGCGGCCCGGCGCCGCGGCGTCTCCTCCATCGCTGCTCCCCGTGGCTCCTAGGAGCGGTTCATCGCCGCCTCGAGGAGCGCGCTCGGGAGGGCGGCGCGGAGCTCCTCCATCGTCATCGCCGGCGCTTGCAGGTGCAGCGCCTCGCCGTCGAGGCGGCGCAGGCGGGCGCCGAGGAGGAGCTCGCGCAGCGGCCGGTCGTGATGCTCGTTCTCTCCGAGGAGCTCGACGTCGCTGAGAACCGGGAGGATCGTCGCCCGGGCCTCGCCGCCGCCGATCGTCGCGTCGACGTCGAGGGCGATCGTCCCGCTTGAGGCGTCGACGCCGGCGGCGTGGCGGGTGATCGGGTTGAGGGCGGCCAGCGGCGTCGCGCCGAGATGGAGCGAGAGGGCGCCCTCGACCGGCTCGGCCTGCGGCGCCAGGCGGAGGTCGGCGCTGAGCTGCCCGCCGCCGACGAGCTGCGCCGCGAGGGTGACCTTGGCCGGGTCGCCGCCGGGGGCGAGGGACGTGGCCTCGACCTCGAGATCGACGAGTCCGAGCTCCGCCGGCGCGTCGGTCGAGGCGGTCTCGCGCAGGGCAACGGTCCCGCCCTCGACCTTGAGCGCGTCGGTGGGGAAGGGCAGCGCTGAGATCTTTTCGGTCCACGCGGGATCGAAGCGGAGCTGGCTGCGGCGCTCGTCGGGGCCGGCGACGAAGGTCAGGCGCGGCTCGACGAGGGTCACGGCCTTGCGGGTCTGGACGGCGTCGGTGAGCACGGACTGCTCGACGTCGACCTCGAGGCGGCGCAGCTCGAGGAAGGGCGCCTCCAGCTCGCCGTCGATCTTCTCGATGCGGATGTCCGTGAAGATCAGGTGGTTGCTCGGGAAGTCGACCTCGAGGCCGCCGATCGACGCGCGGTAGCCGTCGAGGGTGTTCAGCCGGCGCTCGTAGCCGCGGAGGATGATGCCGGTGATCCGGTCGAGCGCGCCCCTGTAGGCGGCCTCGTCGAGGCCGGCGCGGAGATCGAGGTCGGGCTCGGCGTCGGGGTCGACCGCCTCGTCGATGAGGATCGGCTGATCCGAGCTGTTGAGCATCGCCTCGAAGAGCGCCTCGGCCATCGGGTGGGCGACCTCGGGCTCGTCCGGCGAGTAGAGGCGGAGGTCGTGGAACTGATGCTCGATCCGCCCGCGACGCCGGCCCTTCGCCTGGGCGAGCTTGACCGTCGCCGACAGCGATCCCTCCTCGACGTCGAGCTCGAGAACGCGGCGCAGGACCGGGTTGAGCTGGCGCAGGTCGATCCGCTCGGCGCTGAGATCGAGGCTGAAGGCCTGGCTCGGCGCGAGCGGGGCGAAGGCGGCGGCGAGCTCGACGACGCCGCCGCGGGAGCCCTCGCCGCGGAGGTGGAGGCGCGTGGTCTGGCTGTCGTCGGTGCCGGCGCCGAAGGCCGTCGCGCACAGCTCCCCCGTGAGGTCGCCGAGCGTCAGGACGGGCGCGCCGTCGACGAGGGCGACGATCCGGCCGCCCCGGAGGTTGAGGGAGCGGACCCTCTCCCCGTCCTTGCGCGGCGCGCCGTCGCCCGCGGCGAGGGCCCCGGGCCACGGCGTGTCTAGGTCGACGTCGACCTCGATGCCGCGGACGTCGACGGCGAAGCCGCCGTCGCCGAAGAGCAGCTCGTGCCAGCCCCAGAACGCGTCGACCTCGGCGATCCGCAGGGCGGTCGCGCTGCTCTGCGGATCCTCGGCGGCGATCGTGATCCCCTCGAAGGTGATCGTCGCGCCGAGGAGGTCGACGTCGACGTCGTCGATCGAGCAGGCGCCGCCGGTGGCCCGCTCGATCCGCGCCTCGGCGGCGACGTCGAGGATCCCGGGGGCGAGCGCCCGGAGGAGGCCGAGGGAGGCGAGAACGCCGAGGACGCCGCGGCGGAGGCGGCGGCGCCCTCGGGGTGGCAGGATTCGGATCGGCGCGTCGTCATCCGACGGGCGCTCGGCGGCGGGCGGCGCGTCGCTCATTCGCGCTCCGCCGCCGCGTCGATCCGCGTCGCTGCGCGATCGACCTGGGCCTCAGTGCGATCGCCGGCGCGCTCGATGGCGTCGCCGGCCTCCTCGAGGGAGTCGGCGGCGCGGTCGAGGCCGCAGTCGGTCGCCTCGTCGACGCGATCGGCGAAGCGCTCAGCGCCAGCGCGGGCGTCGCGGAGCTCGGCGGCCGCGTGATCGCGGGTGTCGCGTAGCTCCGCGGATGCCTCGTCATGGGCGTCGCGGGCGTCGCGGGCGGCCGCGGCGACGCCGTTCTCGACGCGGTCACCGGCGCGGTCGACCGCCCTCGCGGCGCGGTCGGCCCGGTACTCCATGCGGTCACCGGCGGCCTCGATGCCGTCGGCGGCGCGCTCGTCGAGATCCTCAGAGCAGGCGGTGCCGACGGCGGCGGTCAGCGCCCCGACGAGGAGCGCGGTGAGACGACGGCTGGCTGTGCTGCCTCGCATTAGGCGCGCCCCTGCGCGCCGCGGGCGAGGTGGGCGACGCCGGTGAGCAGCGCGACGATGAGGAAGCCGATGAAGAGGATCTGGGCGATCGAGGCGGCTCCCGCCGCGATGCCGCCGAAGCCGAGGGCCGCGGCGATGAGGGCGAGGACGAAGAATACGACGGTGTAGTAGAGCATGGGGTACCTCTGTGGGGGTTGATGGGGGCGCCACGGGGCCGCCGACGCGGGGGCGCGGCGTCGTCCGAAGCGCGTCCTTGAACGGCCTCCGTATGGATGGCCGCAAGGACATGTCGTGGGAGCGCCTGGAGGCGGCCGGCGTCGACGCGTGCGTCGTGGTTCGCCCGGCTCACCTCGCGGGTCGTCAGCCCGTGACGATAACCAAGCTAGGGGATCGTGGTGAGGACGCAACCGCGTCGGCCGCCGAGGACGCCGTCGCGGGCTCGCCTCGTCGACGGCGAAAGCGGCGCACAGGCCATCCCAAAGCCGGTAAATCGGCCGATCCTACGCCGTTGTAGACGCACGCGAATTGTCGCCGCCGCGGTCCCTCGCGTCGGCGCGCGCGGAGCAGTTGGCAGGATCCACTGTCGATTCGGGTCTCACGCCCCACAGCTCGCGCGCGCCCTGTCGCGTCGAGCCCCCAGGTCGAGCGAGCGGCTAGGATCCCATCAGCTCGGCGATCGGCTCGGCCCGCGGACTGCACCGGAGGATCAGCTGGATAAGCGCCGTCAACGGGACGCCGAGGAGCATGCCGACGGGGCCCCAGACCAGGCCCCAGAAGAGCAGGCTGAGGAAGACGGTGACGATGTTGAGGTCGAGCTCGTCGCCGAGGATCTTCGGCTCGACGATCGAGCCCGAGATCAGCTGGATCGCCGCGAGCACCACCGACACGCCGATCGCCGTCGGCAAGGGCTCGACGACCAGGAGGGTGAGGCCGATCGGCACGACCGAGGCGACGATCGGCCCGAGCGACGGGGCGTAGTTGAAGGAGAAGGCGATGAAGCCCCAGAAGATCGGGAAGGGGGTCCCGCCGATCCACGCGGCGAGGCCGAAGAGGCCGCCGGTGACCGCCGAGATCGCGGTCTTGAGCCAGAGGTAGCGCGTGATCTTCTCGGTGACGGCGGCCATCGTCTCGTCGGCGGCGCCGCGGTCGAAGCCCTGGCTGACGAGGAGCCCGTGGAGCTTGCCGGCGAGGTTGCGCCGCGAGGCGACGAAGAAGAGGAGGAAGAGCAGCGTGAGGGCGACGCCGGAGAGGAAGCCGAAGGACGAGCCGGCGACCGAGCGTACGAACTTGATGCTCTCGCCCGAGAGCAGCCCCGAGCGGACCTCCTTGGAGCTGAGGTCGAGGCCCTCGCCCGCGCCGAGGCCGAGCTGGCCGCGGACGCCGTCGATCGCCGCGGTGACGCGCGACGTGTACTCGGGCAGCGCGGTCATCACCTCCGCGAAGCCGAGGTAGGCGACGAGCCCGAGGAGCGCCGCGGCGACGCCGACGAGGAGGAGCGCGAGGACGGCGCTGACCCAGCTCGGGATCCTCCAGCGCCGCTCGAGGCGGGCGGCGAGCGGGCTGAAGGCGACGGCGAGGAGCCCGGCGAGGGCGAAG
>JAGQIT010000492.1:0-3988 GCA_020431135.1 Myxococcales bacterium
GCGCTGCGAGGCCTCGATGCGGGCGACGAGGGTCTCGATCCGCTCGACGATCTGGTTGTCGACGAGATCGTCGAGGCGGATGATCTCGTCCTCGAGCTGGCGGATCATCCGATCGTTCACGCCGACGAGCGAAGCCAGGAGGCTGCGCGCGCGGCCAGGTGCGTCGACCGCCGCGCCGACCGGGACGCGCTCGTGGAGGCGCTCCTCGTCGATAAAGATCGGCCGCAGGCGCCCGTGGAGCGCCCCGAGGATCGTCGTGTCGCGCTCGCGGGTCAGCGGGTCGACGGCCAGGCGATCGAGCATCGTCGCGATCGTCGCGAGGAGGTCCCCCGCGTCGGCGTGGAGGGAGCGCGCCTCGTCGAGGCGGGTGATGGGCGAGCGCTCGCCGTCGCGGTCGAAGGCCGGCGTCAGCATCCGCGTGGCGAGGTGGTCGACGGCCGCGTCTCGGAGCTCGCGCAGGCCCTCGATGTTCGCCGCGTGCTCGGCCTCGCGATCGCGCAGCGACAGCCGCATCCGGGTCGAGCGCGTGACCTTGCCGGGGCGCTCGGCGCCTGGCGTGGCGAGCTGCGGATCGTTGTCGCGGACCTCGATCCAGTACTCGAGCTCGGTGCGCTCCTCGAGCGGCATCTGCGAGAGATCCCAGCGGTAACGGTGGTTCCAGCTCCGGCCAGGCGGCGGCGGGCCGACGTCGAGGCGGGTCTCGTCGTCGCCGCGGGCGATCACCAGCTCGGCGGCGGCGAAACCGAAGTCGTCGCGGGCGCGGAAGCGGAGCTCGACCGTGTCGAGCTCGCTCGGCGAGCGGGCGCCGCCGGGGAGCGGCAGCAGCTCGACCTCGGGGGCGGCGTCGGGCTCGATCTCGAGGGGGTAGGGCGGCGAGCTGCGCTCGATGCCGTCGACCGTCGCCGCGACCGACCAGGCGCCTGGACCCTCGACCTTGAAGGAGGCGTTGAGGCGGCCGTCGTCGCCTCGCTCGAGGGGACGCACGGTCGGCGCCGGATCGCCGAGCGACCCCTGATCGCGGTGGACGAGGAGCACCAGCTCCGCGCTCCCCGGCTGCGGCTGGAGGTCGAGCGTCAGCTCCGTGCCGTGGGGGAGGCGGAGCGCCCCGCTCGGGTTCTCGACCCGCCGCGGGGCCCGGCCGGTGTGCTCGGGGTAGGTCAGGGTCAGCGACAGGCTTGACCACAGCGGCGCGGGGGGGGGCTGTGGGCGCCCGTCAGCCGCGGAGAGGAGCAGCGGGGCGGCGTCGCGGATCGCCGCGGGGATCGTGACGAGGCCGGCGAACGCGAGGGCAAGCGCCGGCGGGATGAGAATCCGCGGGCGCAGCGGCGGCAGCGGCGGCTGGGTGACGAGCCTGCGCATGCGCTCGTCGACCTGCTCGACGTAGGCCTCGGCGAGCTCGCGTGAGCTGACGCGGCTCGGTCCGTCGACGCGTCCGCCGAGGAGCCACCAGGTCTCGACGGCGCCGAGGATGTCGGCGCGGGCGGCCGCCGGCAGGGGGGAGCGCTCCTCCTGCGCGAGGGCCCGCGCCATCCGCAGGCGCCCGCCCGCGCGGGTCCGGTAGCGACGCAACGCCTGGAATGAGGCGCCGAGAACGAGGGCGAGGGCGCAGGCTGCGGCGATCGGCGCGGCTCGGTCCCCGCGCAGCGTGAGGGCGGTGGCGACGAGCGCGAGCGCGCCGATGACGACGACGCCGGCGCCGCTGATGACGAGCGCCATCGCCAGCTCGCGGCGCAGTGTTATCATCCGGGCTCGATCCAGGAGCCTCAAGAGAAAGGAAGGGCGCACCGCCATCGCCTGCGCTCTCCGGTATAACCGCCGCGGTGACCCGCGTCACCGCGCGATAGTCGCGCCATCACCCCACGCGCCGCGAGACGTCAAACTGCAACACGAACGTGCGCATCGACCGCTGTGAATAGCGCGCAAGGACGCACGTCGAAGGGACGAACAAAAATCGTGGTTTCTCCCGATGCTGACGACCAGGTGTTGGTCGAAGCTTGCCGCGCCGGAGATCGGCGCGCGTTCAAATTCCTCATGCAGCGCTATCAGCGCAAGGTCTACGCCGTGGCCTACGGCTACCTCCGAAACCAAGAGGACGCGCTCGACGTCGTCCAGGAGGCGTTCATCAAGGTCCACCGCTACCTCGGCAAGTTCGAGGGGAATTCCAGCTTCTACACCTGGCTCTATCGCATCGTCACCAACCTCTGCATCGACCACCTGCGCAAGAGCAAACGCCACCGCTCCCTCGAGTTCGACGACAAGCTCCGTCACGAACCAAAAGGCAGTGAAACAATGGGGCCCGATCACCGTCCACTCTCCGGCATGGGTGATCCCTCCAACATGCTCCAGCGCCGGGAGATCCTCGACGCGGTCCAAGACGGTCTTCAGTACCTGAGCGACAAGCACCGGGCGGTCATCATCATGCGCGAGCTGCAGGGCATGTCCTACGCCGAGATGGCGCAGACCATGGGCTGCTCGAAGGGGACGATTATGAGCCGCCTCTTCCACGCCCGCCGGAACATGCAGAAGATCCTCACGGAGAAGCTCGATTACTCGCCGAACCCGGCGAACAAAACGTCCGCGGACGAGTCAAAGAAGCCGATGAAGGCGGCTGAGGCGGTGATGCCATGACCCCGGTGAGCGATAACGAGAACCTCCAGGCGTACTTCGACGGCGAGCTCGGCGCGGAGGAGCGCGCGGCCTTCGAGGCCGCGCTCGCCGGTGACCCTGAGGCGCGCCTCAACCTCGAGGAGCTGGCGCTCCTCCGCGAGGCGATCGTCGGCAGCCTCGAGGCCGAGGCCGCGGCGGTCCCCGAGGCACGCTTCGAGCAGATCTGGGACGAGGTCGACCGGACCCTCGACCGCGACGCTCGGCTCCAGCAGGCGGCCGACGTCAACGTGTCGATCTGGAGCCGGATGGCCGCGTTCTTCCGGCCCGTGTGGGCGCCGACGCTCGGCGTCGCGGCGGCGGCCGCTGCCATCGCCCTCTACGTCGGCGGCGGCGACTCTCAGAGCCCAGAGAATACTCCGACCCAAGTCGCGTCGAAGGACGGACCGCCCGCTGAGGAGGCGGCCCCCGCACCCAAGGAGACCGCGCCTGCGCCCGCACCCGCCGATGAAGGATTGATCGCCGCCAAGGTCGACGACGCGCTGCCGGCCAACTCCGAGGCGGAGATCCAGCGGATCGAGTTCGGCGGCAAGACCGGCCGAATCGACCGCATCGAGAGCAAGCAGGGCATCACCACGGTCATCTGGATCTCCGAGGACGACGAGACAACGGACAGTGAGCGATCGCTATGAAGCACCGCACGACGATCTACTCCAGGCTTCTTGCACCGATCTTTGTGTCGAGCCTGGTCCCGCTCGGGGCCGTGGCGATGATTACGCTGGACCCCGTGGAGGCCCGCGCCGAGATCACCAGCGCGACCTGTGAGGTCCACGCCGTCCTGGCGATGAAGAGCGGGGACGGGACGATCCCGGCGGATCTCGACTTCCTCGCGGCCCAGCTCCGCGACGATCAGTTCGCCGCCTTCAAGAGCTTCCGCCTCCTCGAGACCAAGTCCCTCAAGCTCAAGCTCGGCGAGACCGAGGGGGCGACGATGAAGACGGGGCACAACCTCAAGCTCCGCCTCCTCGGGGCTGAGGCGTCCAAGCTCCAGTTCCACGCGGTCCTGGCCTCGGGGGAGAAGGTGCTGGTCGACACGGACTACAAGATCGAGAGCAACGGGATCTTGCTCATCGGCGGCGTGCGGCACCCGGACGGCAAGGTCTTCTTCGCGATCCGCTGCCGCGGCTGAGGTTCGCGCGCGGCGCTCGCTGCGAAGCCCTCCGGAATCTCCGGGGGGCTTCGCTGCGTTTGGGGGTGTTGTTGTCGAGTTGGTGGAAGTCGGCGTTCCGGCTAAGCTTGCTCGACCGAATTTATGGCGAAATCGCAACCAGAGGCCCCGCGCAGACGGTGGCTGAAGATCGTCGGCATCGGCGGAGCCGTGGTC